>JAMPYE010000508.1 GCA_023700825.1 Thermoanaerobaculia bacterium
CGCGGGAATGGAAAAGAAGCTGATCGCGCTCGCAGAAGCCACGCCGGCCGAAAAGTTCGCATGGCGCCCTGCCGAGGGAGTTCGAAGCGTCGGCGAGGTCTACGCGCACGTCGCCGGAGGCAACTATTTCCTGATGTCTCTCCTCGGCGTGAAGCCGCCAGCCGGAATCGACCTGCAGACGCTCGAGGCCTCGCTCGAGGACAAGGCCGCGATCATCGCCGCGATGAAGGACTCGTTCAAGTTCGCAAACGCCGAGATCGAGAAGATGTCGGACGCCGACCTCGACAAGGCGATGAAGTTCTTCGGGCAGGATACGACGGCGCGAGGCATCGTGATGTTCTCGATCGAGCACGTCTCCGAGCACCTCGGCCAGTCGATCGCCTACGCGCGGATGAACGGCATCACGCCGCCGTGGAGCAAGTAGGATCCGCAAGATGCGGCCGAAAAAAAGAAACGCCGAAGCTTCGCTTCGGCGAGGGACGGCGGAAGCTTCGCTTCCGCACTCCACATGAGGCTCTAGACCGTGACGATGTCGTCGAGCGCTTCGCGATTCTTGATGTAGATCGACGCGCCCTTGACCTCGATGACCTTGCGCTTCTTGAGGTCGCTGAGCAGGCGCGTCACCGTCTCGCGGCTCGTGCCGATCATCTGCGCGATCTCTTCGTGCGTCAGGAGCACCTGCACGCGGGTCCCCTGGGGCGTCTGCTCCCCGCGCGTGTCGCACCAGTCGAGCAGAAGGCGCGCGAGCCGCTCGGCCGTCGTCTGCGCCAGGCCGAAGGCACGGATCTCCTTCTGCGCGGAGTGATAGCGGTCGCTCAACTGCTCGGCAGTGTGCATGCACGCTTCGACGTTCTCGGTGATGAAGTGGACGAAGTCCTCGCGCCGGATGAAGTTGATCTGCGCCGGCTCGATGGTCTCGGCGGAAACCTCGTAGGACTTGCCGAGAATGCTCGCGCTCATGCCGAGAACTTCACCTTCTTCGGCAATCTTGACGATCAGTGTGCGGCCCTCGGACGAGGACGCCGTGAGCTTGACCTTGCCGGAGCAGATGATGAAGACGCCGCGCGGTTCTTCGCCTTCGACGAACAGCACCGACCCTTTCGGATAGACGCTGGTGAACGTGATCGCGCCCAGCGCCTCGACGCCGGCGTCGCTCATGTTGCAGAAGGCTCTCTCCGCTCGAATCTTGCAGTCGGAGCACTTGTGAAAAACTTCGAGATTGTATGGAGTCGGCATGAAGTGCCCCCGGGCGGTATACATCGCGTAGGTTATCACACCAAGGGGTGAAGGTCGTCACTGCGTTCCCGTCCGACCGCCGCCCGGTGGTGTGTCGTTGACGCCCCGGAACCTGACCGTTACGATCGATTTACCCTAACCATGAGAGTCGCCCTCGTCGTGATGCCCTTCGCCGCCGCGGACAGCCCCAGCCTCGCCGCGGGCCTGCTCAAGGCGGAGCTCGGAGAGCGGGGTATCACCTGTGACGTCAAGCACTTCAACGTGACGCTCGCCCTGATGGCCGGTTCTCGCGACTACGAACGAATCAGCAAACAATTCCAGTCGGCGTCGCTGGCCGGCGAGTGGATCTTCTCCCAGCAGTATTACGGGAACGGGATCTCGGACTGGGAGCGCTACGACCGGGAGGTTCTGTCTCACCCGCTCTGGGGGGCGGGCGACGGCGATCGCGAGGTGATCCTGCGCATCCTGTCGCTCGCCCCGGCCTTTCTGAAGGTGGCGTACGCCTCGACCGACTGGAGCCGTTACGACCTCGTCGGTTTCACGAGCACATTCGAGCAAACGATGCCGGCGATGTGGCTCGCGAGAGAGATCCGGAGCAACCACCCTGAGGTGCGGATTGCTGCGGGCGGCGCGAACTTCGAGTCGGTGATGGGTCGCGCGTTAATGGAGACCTTCGACCAGATCGACTTCGTCTGCGACGGCGAGGGGGACGTCTCCTTCCCGGCGCTTTGCGAGGCGGTTCGCGATGGCGGTCCGATTCCGCCTGGAATCCTCCATCGTCGTGACGGTGCAATCGTCGGGACGCCGCGCGTCGCCGGTTTCACCGATCTGGACTCCCTCCCCGACCCCGATTTCGACGACTACTTCCGCGTGATCGAATCGAGCACGCCGCGCCTCCCGGTCTCGTGGATTCCGGTGGAAGCTTCGCGCGGCTGCTGGTGGGGCCAGAAAGCGCACTGCACCTTTTGCGGGCTGAACGGTGACGCGATGACGTTCCGGAAGAAGGGGTGGCGCCGCATGGCCGGTGAGTGCGAACGGCTCGTGCAGCGCTACCGCCCCGACTCGCTGCAGTTCACCGACAACATCCTCGCGAACGAGTTTCTCCGCGATCTGCTCCCCTACTGGAAGTCGACCGGCGACCCGACTCCGAAGTTCTTCGAAGTGAAGTCGAACCTCACGCGCCCGCAGATTTCCCTGATGCGCGAAGCGGGAGTGCTCTGCGTGCAGGCAGGGATCGAGAGCCTTTCGGACGCGACGCTCTCCATCATGCGCAAGGGAGTCACGGCCGCACAGAATGTCGCGACCCTTCGCTGGTGCCGGGAGCTCGGCATCACGATGAACTGGAACATCCTGTTCGGGTTTCCGGGCGCACCCGTCGAGGAGTTCCCGCGCCAACTCGAATTGATGCGCGCGCTGCAGCACCTCGACGCCCCTTCGTTCTGCGGCGTGATCCGGCTCGACCGTTTCAGCCCGAACTTCACCTCCTGGCGTGAGCTCGGCTTCAGCGAGCCGCGGCCGATGCCGGCATACGCGCACATCTTCGAAATGCCCCCCGCACGCGTGCGCGACGCAGCGTACTACTTCGAATACGAACACCCGACGCTCCAGGCGGCGCTCGAAGCAGGGCAGCCCCTCGTCGACTTCGGCGCCGCGTGGAGGGCACGATCCGGCCGCGGAGAGCAGACCGAGCTCGAGCTTCATCGCCACTTCGCAGGCGGGACCGTGCTCGTCGACACCCGCGAGGGGATGTCGCACGGCCACTTCCGGCTGAGTCCGGTGGAGAACGCCTGCCTCCTGGCGTTCGACGCCCCCCGCACGCGCGAGTCGGGCCTGGGCGTCGTCGCTCGCGACTTCGACGTAGACGCCGCTGCCACCGCGGTGGAACGGCTCGTTCGGCGCAAGGCCATCGTCGCTGCCGGCGCCCGGCTGGTCACCGTCGCGCTCATGCGCGATCCGGTTCGCGATATTCTCTCGTCACTCAACCCCACTGCACCCGCGGTGGAAAGCGCCAACACCTCGGAGATCACACAATGCCCAACCTCGTGAAATATCTCGTCACCGTCGATGCGGACACCGGCATTCCGGTGAAGTGCGAGCAGGTCGGAGACGCCGGCCAGCTCACCGAAGTAAGCATGCAGGACGTCACTCCCCAGGTGGCCGTTCCGTCGGCGGGCGGCACGGTGATCGTGAACATCTACACCGGCGGGGGCCAGGTCATGACCCACACGCAGCCGGCCGCCGAGGGAGTGAAACGGACGCTCTTCGCACCGGGGATCATCCTTGGAGGAACGCCGTCGGCCCCCGATGCGGCGAAGCGGACGCTATCCGCCCCGGGGATCATCCTGGGAGGAACCCCCTCGACCGAGAAGTGACGGGTGCGTGGGGATGGTCGAGCAGCGGCTCGCGGCGGGGTGCGTCAGGGCGCGGCGCCCGCGAGCAGCTGCTCCGCCTTGTGGTC
>JAMPYE010000023.1 GCA_023700825.1 Thermoanaerobaculia bacterium
GCTGCGCTTGCGCACTCCACATCCACCGCCCCTCTCGCCTTTCGCCTCTCGCCTCCCGCCCTCTCCGAATGTAGACTCTCCGCGCGATGGATATCTCCGTGGTCATCCCCGTGCGTAACGAGGCAGACAACGTCGGCCCGCTTTGCCGGGAGATTCACGCGGCACTCTCCGGACGCTTCGAGTACGAGATCATTTTCGTCGACGACGGGAGCACCGACGCGACAGCTGACGAGATTCGACGCTGCATGGAGGCCGGCCGCGTCCGGCTTCTTCGTCATGCGAGGAGCTTCGGTCAGAGCGCGGGCGTGCACAGCGGCGTGGTCGCGGCCCGTGCCCAATGGATCGGGACGCTCGACGGCGACGGGCAGAACGATCCGGCCGACCTGCCCGCGATGTACGAACGCGCCATCGGCGAGCCGGCCGGATCGAAGCTGCGGATGGTCATCGGCAACCGCGTGACGCGGCGCGACACATGGGTGAGGCGGCTCTCGTCGCGCGTCGCGAACAGGATTCGCGGCGCGATGCTTCACGACGGAACGCCCGACGCCGGCTGCGGAATCAAGGTCTTCGACCGGGAGACGTTCCTGCGACTACCGTTCTTCAACCACATGCACCGATTTCTGTCGGCGCTCTTTCTGCGGGAAGGTGCCCGGGTGGTGTCGATACCCGTCGCGCACCGGCCGCGCACGCGCGGAACGTCGAAGTACGGCATCCACAACCGCCTCTGGGCCGGAGTCGTCGACATCCTCGGAGTGATGTGGCTGCGCCGGCGCGGATTTCCCGATCTCGAAGCCGTGGAAGAGGACTCGCGTTGACCTTCGGGAGAGTTCCGGCGTCGAGGAGCCGTCGTGAGCGCTGAGCCTGCTTCGATCGACGGCGCGCCGTCGTCGCGAACCGTTAGGCGCGATCTTCTGCTGCTCGCGATCGCCGCTCTCGTCGTCTTCGGCGCCGGCATCGGACTCAGGAATCCGTGGCCTGCCGACGAGCCGCGATTCGCGCTGATCGCGCGGGACATGGTCGCGTCGGGACAGTGGTTCTTCCCGGAGGTGGGCGCGGAGTTGTACGCCGACAAGCCGCCGGTCTTCTTCTGGATGATCGCCGCGCTCTACGTCCTGACCGGGTCGCTGCGAGTCTCGTTCCTTCTCCCTTCACTCGCCGCCGCTGGCGTCACGCTCGCGCTCGTCTACGATCTCGGGCGGCGCTTCTGGGGGCATCGCTGCGGGATCCTCGCCGCGGCGACGCTCGTCGTGACGGCGCAGTTCGCGCTCCAGGCTCGCGCCGCGCAGATCGACATGTCGCTCTGCATGTTCACGACGCTCGGGCTCTACGGACTGGCGCGGCACCTGATCGGCGGGCCGCGGTGGGGCTGGTACGTGGTCGGGTTCGCGTCCATGGGGGCGGGGATCATCACGAAAGGCGTCGGCTTTCTTCCCGCGCTCGCGCTCGTGCCGTGGGCGTGGGCGGCCTGGAAACGCTGGCCGGAAGCGACGAGATCGCGGAGCTGGAAGTGGTTGATCGGCCCGGTCGCCATGCTCGCCGTGGTGGGGCTCTGGCTCGTGCCGATGCTCTGGCTCGTCGAAGCCAGCGGCGATCCCGCGTACGCCGCGTATCGCGACGAGATCCTCTTCAAACAGACAGGGGAGCGGTACGCGAGCTCGTGGCACCACGTGAAGCCCGCCTGGTATTTCGTCGTGAACGTGATCCCGGCGCTCTGGCTGCCGTTCTCGATCGCGATCCCTTGGCTCGTGCCGCGCTGGCGCGAGCGTCTGAGGGAGCGCGACACGAAGATTCTGTTGCTCCTCGGCTGGGCGCTCTGCGTGCTGGTGTTCTTCTCCATAAGTCCGGGCAAGCGCGGCGTGTACGTCCTTCCCGCGCTCCCGGCGGTCGCGTTGGCCGCGGCGCCATGGCTGCGCGAGATGTGGGAGCGGAAGACTGTGAACCGGATCGGCTTTGCGATCGCCTGCCTCGCGGCGGTCGCGCTGAGCGGGGGGCTCGTGTTCGTGCGCTTCATTCGGCCTGATCGCGTTGCCGCGATCTCTGCGAAGTACGACATCGAGTTTCCCTGGGGTCCGCTGATCCTGCTCGCGCTGATCTCGATCGCCCTGGTCGCATCGTTCCGCGTGCGACGGGGGATCGCGGCGCTAACCGGGCTCATCGTGTCGGTCTGGATCGTGCTCGGCTTCCTGATTGCACCGCGGATTGACTCGGTGCGATCAGGTGAACGGCTGATGGGCGAGCTGCAGCAGAAGCTCGGGTCGGGCGACGAAGTCGGGATGGTCGCGTGGAAGGAGCAGTTCCTGCTCTATGTATCGCGTCCGGTCACACTGTTCGGGCATCGGCGCTTCGACGTCGAGCAGGAAGTCCTCGACGGAGCGGCTTGGCTCGCCGGCGGCGAGGGGAGAAGGCTCTTCCTCGACGAGGCGAACCGCGATCTCTGTTTCGGCAAGCGCGGGGTGCTCGTCGGCCACGCGCACCGGGAGGACTGGTACCTGGTCAGCGGCGCCGACCTGGACGCCTCCTGCCGCGGGCGTGGGCACGCCGACGTGGCGAACGAATACCGCCCGCCTCATCTGAAGCACCGGGCTCCGACGATGTCGGCCCGGGCTGCCGCAGAGGTGCGCGTAACGGCGACGACCGCGCGCTGACGGGCGGACGCGCTCTTCTCCGGGGGGCGCGATCACGGCGCCTAACGGTCGAAGTGGATCGAGAGCTGGATCGTTCGCCCCGCCTGGGGGAGCAGAGAGTTGTAAAAGCCGCTCGACCCGTGCCAGTTTCCGCTCGCGTCGAAACTGCCCGGCTCCGTGCCCGCGTTTCCGTCGCGCACGCCGGGGTGGAAATAGCGCTCGTCGGCGACGTTCTCGACCCGGAGCGAAAGACCGATACCGGTCGAAGCGAGGTCTCGTGCCACGAGGTTCAGGTCGACGGTCGCGAAGGCGTCGACGGAGCCGACGGGATTGGTCTCGATCGTGCGTCTCTCGTCGACCCACCGGCCGCGCAGCGTGGCGATCCACCGGTCGTCGACAGTCGCCGTCACGCCCAGCCAGAGCTTGTTCCACGCGAGATCCGGGATGGGCCCGTCGCCCGAGACGGCTCCATCCGAGGTGTGCTTGTCCTCGATCGCGCGGAAGATACGCGAGTAGTAGCCCCAGGCCTTCACCCGCGCGCGGCCCGATCCCCGGACGATCGCGTGGGCGTGGAGGTCGAATCCGGCAACCTCGCGATCGCCGAGGTTGGCAGCGCCGGTCGCGGTGTTGACGAACGTGTCGCGGTTCTCGACGGCCCATGTGCTGGCGAGCGCATTGAGGCGGGGGCTGGACCACGCCGCGCCGAGCTCGAGCGTGCGCGATTTCTCCGGGTCGAGCGTCGGGTCGCTGCCCGAGCCGTCCCAGCCGCCGTAGAGGAGTCGGTTGTTAGGCTCCTGGAACGCCTCGCCGTAGAGGGCGCGAAACGTCCAGGCGCCGAATGCGCCGACGTAACCGGCCCTCACCGTCGTGGCGGTGCCGTACCTGGAGTTGTCGTCCACGCGCAATCCGACGTTGACTCTCTGTCCCGGCGCGGCGAGCCATCGAAGCTGCAGGTAGCCTCCCAGATCCTCCGTCGAGATCGAGTTGTTGGGCGCGACGGAGTCGTCCGGAGGATCGGGGTACGCATAGGTCGCGACGTCGATTTCCGCCGGAGCGAGCGCGGGGCCGTATTCGGTCTCGTAGGCCTTCTGCAGGTCTTTCTGCTCGAACTCGAGCCCGGCCTTGAGCGCGAGCGACGGCGAAACGACGATGTCGAGATCTTCCGCCACCAGGATGCTGTCGTTGAGCGTCTGCCAGAGCGAGAAGTCGACGAGCCGGGGCTGGCCGTTTCCCGATGCGGCAGCGACGAAGAACGAGTCGTTCTCCACGTCGCTCGTGCGATAGCGCAACGTCGTGGTGGCGCGCACCTCGTCACGGAGCAGGCGCGAATCGCGAACGAACGCGCTCAGCTCGGGGCGCGACCAGAAGGCGTTGTTCTGCGCCTGGTCCGCCGCGTACTCGACGCCGTAGCCGCTCGCGGTGCGGAAATACTGAAGACCTGCCTCGATCGTGCCGAGCGTCACGCGGAGATCGAAGCCGCGATGCTCGCGCTTCGATCGGAACTCGCCGCCGAAATCGGGATTGTCGAGGAAGCCGCCCCATAGCGCGCGGTCACCGTAGTACCGGTTCTTCGTGTACTCGTAGCTCTCGCTGATGCCGGGATCGAGCTCTCCGTTGTCGACGCGCGCAGTCACGCGGAAGCTCGCCGCCCCCGCGCTCCACCCGACGCTCCCGTCGGCGATGCGCGTCTCGTCGGAGCCTCCGGTGAGCTGGAGGTTCTGCCCGGAGCCCCCCGTGATCACGTTGATCACCCCCATCGAGGCGTTGGCCCCGTAAACGGCTGACGCCGGGCCGTAAACGACCTCCACTCGCTCGACGTTCGAGAGCGGCAGTGCCGCGAGAATGTCCCCGGTATTGAAATAGAGATGGTTCATCACGAGGCCGTCGACCATCACGAGAAACGGGTCGCCGATCGTATTGCGGTAGCCGCGCCAGTAGCTCTTGAACCATGTGGCGCCCCAGGGGCGCACGACGTCCATTCCCGGCAGGTCGTCGAGGATGGCGCCAAGGTCGCCGTAGCCACGCTCGCGGATCTCCGTTCGAGAGATCACGATGACCGTCGCGGGAGCGTCACCGAGGCGCTCGGCGACGTTCGAAACGGAGACGACCGAGACGTCCATCAACTCTTCGAGGCTGAGCTCTCCGAGTCCCGGAGCCTGATCCGACGCTTCTGCGGATGTCGCGACGAGGATCGAGAGTACGATTGCCGCCGGTCTCGCGCGCCTTATCATCGATTCCTCCCGCTGGCCTCGACTGCGTTTCCTCACGCCTTGCGATCAGGGTCGCCAGGCCGCTTCCCGCCGGATCTCGTCCTTCCCGGACGCATGTGTGAGCCGTCGCACCGTCGCGGCGAGCTGGCTGCCCGACAGCCGTTGTTTCTCCACGATCGCGCCGATCTTCCCGCGCAGCCGCGACCGAATCTCTTCGTCGACGTCCGCCGCAGTCACGACGAGGATCGGAATCGACATCGAGATCGGATCGCGCCTCATTCTCACGGCGACCTCGAACCCGTCCATTCCGTCCATCATCAGGTCGAGGATCACCAGCGAGGGTGGCCGCTCGGCGATCATCCTGAGTCCCTCGGCGCCGCTTCGCGCGTGGCGGACCCGGAAGCCGCCGGGCTCGAGTTGCGCGTCGATGAGATCATGAAATGCCGGGTCATCGTCGATGAGCAGCACGTCGCGGCGGCCCGCGGAGCTGCCGACGAGCCATCGGAGCGTGTCGAGGATCGCGTCGTCGTCGACGGGCTTGGTCAGGTAGGCGTCGACCCCGAGCGCGAGACCGAGCTCGCGATCGTCGACCATCGAAACGATCGCGACCGGGATGTCGCGCGTCACGATGTCGCTCTTCAGCGCGCGGAGAACGTCCCAGCCCCCGACTCCCGGCAGCACGATGTCGAGCAGGATGGCGGCCGGGCGAAGCGATCGCGCCAGCTCGATGCCCTGCTCGCCGCTGCGGGCCCACGAGGCTGCGAACTCAGTTTCCCCGAGTGCCGCGGCGATCGCCTCGAAGGCCGACGCCTCGTCTTCGATGACCAGGATTCGCTGACGGGAGTCGCCCGCCTCCGCCGGGGCCGGCGGAGCAGTCTGCACCCGCCCCGCGTCCCGGACCGTGACGGGGAGAATGACGGTGAACTCACTTCCCCGTCCGAGCTCGCTCTCGAGCGTGATCCGGCCCCGGTGCATCTCGACGTACTTGCGGACGAGCGCGAGACCCAGACCGGTTCCCTCGAACTGGCGCGACGTGCCGGCGTCGACCTGCTGGAACTCACGGAACACGATGCCGTGGTTTGCAGGGTCGATCCCGATGCCGTGGTCGGTGATCGCCACGGCCATCGAGTCCTCGCCCAGCGGCGAGGCGACGGCGGGCAGCGAGAACGCGCGGATCGTGACGGTGGAGCCCTCCGGAGAGAACTTCACGGCATTGGAAAGGAGGTTGTAGAGAATCTGCTTGACCTTGACGGTGTCGGCGACGAGCTCCGGCAGGGGGCGTTCGATCACGACCTCGAGGCTGATGTTGCGGCGCGTGGAGATGCCGCGCATCAGGCTGGTGACGCCGTCGATCGCGGTGTCGATCGAGAAGCGCTCGGCGATCAATTCCATCCGGCCGGCCTCGATCTTCGACAGGTCGAGGATGTCGTTCACGAGCCCGAGCAGATGCTCGCCGGAGGAGTGGATGTTCTCCACGAACCGCATCTCCTTCTCGTTGAGACGATCGGCGAGCCGCGCGCGCAGGATGTCGGAGAATCCGATGATCGCGTTGAGCGGGGTGCGGAGCTCGTGGCTCATGTTCGCGAGGAACTGGCTCTTCTCGCGCGTACGCTGGTCGGCTTCGTCCCGTTCGCGCTGGCGTCGCTCGATCTGGGCGAGCATCTCGTTGAAGCCGTCGCTCAGCTCGCCGAGCTCGTCGTCCGAGACCTTGTCGACGCGAAGGGAGTAGTCGTGCCGTTCGGAGATCTCACGCGTCGCGTGCGCGAGGGCGAGTATCGGGCCGGAGATCACCCGCTCGAGGCGAAGCGCCGCGAACGAGGCGGAGGCGACGAGGATGACGCTGAGCCCGGCGATGACGAGAAGATGTTCGATGATCCTCGCTCGAAGTGGCGCGGTGGACACGGCGAGGTGGATCGTGCCGTAGTGGACGCCCTGATAATCGATCGGCTCGCTGAGCTGGAGATGACCGCCGATGAAGCGCGCGGTTCCCGGGTCGACCTTCGGGATCGCCAGCGGCTCGCCTCGACGCCCCGCCGCGAAAATCCCGCCCGACGCGTCGAACACCCATACCCCGTCGATGTCGGAGACGGAACCGAGCTTCTCGAGAGTGCGGAGAGTCTCGTCGCGGTCCTCGAACGCGAGCCCCGCCACGCACTGCTCTCCCGTGATCCGGGCGATGGCCCGCGTCGACTCGATCATCCCGCGCCGCAGGGCGCGGATCTCGTACATGAGAGTGGCCGTGAGGCCGATCACCACGGCGAGCGTCGTCGTCAGCAGGATGATCGCGGCGATCTTCCCGCGGATCGACTTCTTTGGCGAGACGCGCATCTACCGATTCCTCGGAGCGCCCGCCCGCGCCAGCTTCAGGAGCTGCGCGCTCGCCTGAAACCCGGATCGCGCAAGCTCCTGCTCGTTGATCTCGAAGCGGACCTTGTTCTCGGCGGTGTAGAGATTGATCATCACGCCGGCCGACAGGTATCCCGGGCTGTCTCCGATCGTCAGCACCGGGCGAGTCCGCGCCCGCGCGACGATCTCGCCGACGCGAGCGCGCTCGGAGGAGGAAATGAAGAGGATCTGGCACGAGGAGGCTTCCTCGAGCACCTTGATGCGGCGGATCAGCACCGTGCGCCCCTTGATCGTCCTCTCGCGGGCGATCGTGTCGAGGTGCGCGCCGAACGGGTCGCGCCCGATCACGCCGATTACGAATGGCGCCGAGGAAGGCTGGGCCGCCGACTCAGGCCATTCGACGAACCGCGTGAAGCGCTCGATGAACTCGGCCTTGATCTGGTATTCCGAGAGCTCCGCAGCGGTCGTCGACACGGACACTACCAACAGAATCGCGACCGCGATCTTGCGTAGCGTCATCGTCACCGCGCGCTCCCGTAGGAAGGGTTCGACTGCCCAAGGCTGAATCCGGGGTCGAGCCCGAGTCTAGCACGCGGTTTGGAGAGAGCGCAGGGATCGTCCGGCAGGGGCGCTGCTACTTCTTCACGATGCGGATCGAGCCCTTGTGCGTCTCGACCCGAATCGAAGGGCCGCCGCCGTTGACACGGGCCTGGACGCTCCCCCCGTCGCTCGTCAGGTGGACCGGCATCTCGAAGTCGGAGCGAAAGTCGGCCGAGTCGTCATCGAGATTCGCCGTGAGGTCGAATCGCGCGGCGGCGGGGATGCGAAGCGTGATCTCGCCTTTGTGCGTCTCGAAGCGGCCTGGCCGCGACAGCGACGCGAAGTCGATATCGACGTCGCCCTTGTGCGTGTCGATCCGGACGCCGCCCGAGTGCGACGTCACCCTGGCGGTCCCCTTGTGCGTCTCGATCTCGAGGTCGCCGGTGAGGCCGGCGATCTGGATGTCCGACTTGTGGTCCTCGATTTGCAGCGACGCGGTCGCGGGCATCGTGATCTCGTAGTGGATGAACGGCATCGTGCCACCCGTCACCCCAAAGAACGCTCCGAAGAAGCCTTCGCGCACGCGGCTGGCCTCGCTGTAGTCCGATTCGATGTCGACGTGGCCCGACGAGGAACTGATCCTCACCTCGGTGAGCTCGACCCGCTCCTGCTGCTTCTCTCCCGAAGGGTCAGGGGCGATCTTCGCGATCACGTCTACCCGAGGCTGGTTCCACGTACGAACGCGAACCGTGCCCTTGAAGGTGTCGAGGGAGACTCGGCCGTCGGGACGAAGGTCGACCTGCTTGCGCACGACGCGCGTGTCGTCCGCGATGGCGGCTACGGAAGTGAGTAGGAAAAACAGGGAGATTGCGGCGGGCTTTCGCATCGGCTCGAGGCTCCTGTGCCATAACTTACGGGCAGGCGAGCCTGATGTTTCATCCGATCTGCAGGGTCAGCGCTTCTTGCCGCCTCCGAAGCGGCGGACCGAGCTGAAATGGACGTCGATGTACAGCGCGGCCTGACGCAGTGCGCGCTCCACTGAGGACGGGTCGCGCCGCTGGATCCCTTCGAGGTTCGAGCGCATGTGCGTCGGAAGCTTCGTCCGGCAGCGGCGGCAGAGCGCGGCGTCCATCGTCTTCTGACCCGTACACAAAGGGCACTGCTGGCGTCGCGCGAGCCGCTGCAGGGCCTCCGGCGTCAAAAGTGTCAAACGTCCCTCCTCGGGCCATACCGACCCCCACCCATAATACGAACGTCGGGCCAAAAACGTTCGGTCGTTCTCCTATCCCTTCCCGCCCTGCTCCGGAAGCAGGGGCTCCGGGACGATCGCGGCGCTCAGCGGGACCCGCGCAGGTATTGCGCGGCGAGCTTCGCGGCGAGCAGAAGGAGCGGCCACGAATGCCACACGAGGTCGAACCAGTCGATCGGCCGCCGGAGCGTCCCTGCCATCAGCATCCGGCTCTTTTCGAGCAGATGCGAGCTCCCGAACGGGAGGAGTGCCATGACGATCGCGAAGACGATGAGAAACGTGTAGGGGATTCGTTCGAGAAACTGCATCGGATCAGCCTCCGGTAAGGTGCTCGACGACCGTCCAGATGCCGATGGCGATCAGGACCGTGCCGCCGAGGATCTCGACGCGTGAGCCGAACTTCTCGCCGATCGCGCGGCCGGCCCAGGCGCCGAAGAACGACATGCCGAACGAGACGAGTCCGATGACGGCGGCCGACGCGACGAGCGGCAGACCGAGCGTCGGGAGAGTCGCTCCGACGGCGAGGGCGTCGATACTCGTGGCGACGCCGAGGACGAAAAGGGTGTGAAGCGGCAGGCGGGGATCGAGCTTCTCGACCTCGTCGCAGTGATCCTCCAGCGCCTCGCGGATCATGCTGACGCCGACCCAGGTGAGCAGGGCGAGCGCGATCCAGTGGTCCCAGCGCTCGAGATAACGGTTCGCGGCGTTGCCGCCCAGGGCCCCTGCCAGCGCCATGGCGAACTGGAACGACCCGAACGTGACGGCGAGCTTCGCGATGTCGCGCATCCGGAAGCGCTTGAGGGCATACGACGCGGCGACGGCCGTCACGTCCATCGCGACGCTCAGCGCGATGAGAAACAGCAGGGCGATGGTCATTCGGCTCTCCTCGGCGACTGGATGTCGAGTGGCGCCCCCGCGAGCGGAGAAAGCTCGATTCCGAGGTGGCGCGCGACGGTGGGAGCGATGGAAGTCATCGGAACGACGCCGAGCGAGCCCTTCCTGACGCCGGGACCGGCGATCACGAATCCGGCGCGAATCGACTCGCGCAATGGCGCGTAACCGTGCTGGCCTCTAGTCTGCGCCCCCTCGGACCACGCTCCGCGCGAAGCTCCCGAGAACTCGAAGCCGTCCCGGGCGTCGAGCACGAGCTCACCCGCGCCGCCCAGTTCTGCGACGGTGGCGGCGTCGAGGATCCGCTCGATGCCGGAGGCTGGATCGGCGAGCTTTGTCTCGAGGAGCCGGCGCACTTCGGCGAGGGTCTCCTTGTCGCCGGGGTTGCGAAGACGCAGAGAGGCGCTGCCGCCGTCGGAGTGGAAGATCGCGCGATACTCAATGACCTGGCCCTTCGGGTCGAGCTTCACGAACCCGGCGTCGACGAGCCAGACGTTCGGGCGGATCGTCGTCGAGGTGGCGACGAAGCCGTGGTCGGAGACGATCGCGATCAGCGTGGTGTCGCGCGTCTTCGCCTTCTCGAGCGAAGCGAGGAGCCGCCCGAGAAGAGCGTCCGTCACTTCGAGCGTGCGGAGCGACTCGGGGGACATCGGCCCGAATTCGTGCTGAGCGAAGTCGAGATCGAACACGTGGACGAGCACGAGCTCGGGCGCCTGCTGCTCGATGATCCAGCAGGCGACGTCGATACGGTCCGGATCGCGCTGATCATGAAACGCCTGCATCGGGCTGCCGCGGAACTTTCCGACGGCGTCGAGCAGCCCCGGAGTCGACAGCTGTTCGAGGAACCGGACGTCGAAGGGATGCTTCGAGGCGCCGCGCCAGAACTCCGGCATGTTGAAGTCGGCGTCGAGCCCGATGGAGACAGGCCAGGAGATCGCGGCGGCGCGGAGCCTTCGCGACCTCGCCGCCGAGACGAGCGTGGGAACGCGAATGTCCTTCGCGAACCAGTACCAGGCGCCGGCAGACGTGTCGAACGGATCGAACACGCGGTTGGAGACGATTCCGTGATCGATCGGCTTCACCCCGGTGATCAGCGTCGTGTGCGATGGATATGTCAGGGTGGGCAGCACCCCGTCGACCCCTTCCGCCCACGCGCCGTCGGCGACGAGCTTCGCGAGGTTCGGAATGGCGACGCCGCGCGCGGCCGCCTCGCGGTAGTGCCGGGGAGTGAGCCCGTCGATCGAGACGACGAGCGCGCGCGGAGAGACTTGCGCGGCGGGTGGCTCCGCGGCCGCCGCGAGGCGGGGAAACGTCAGGAACAGGAGAAGGAGCGTGTAACGCAGGCGGCTCATCGGCATCGTACCGCGCGCGATTCTAGACGGGCGGAGCCCCCGATTCCATGACGCGCAGCACGCTTCTTCCGGCGCGATTTTGACCGCGAGGACAGGAATAGGTTTCCGGGGGGGTGCGTTTCCCCCGTTGCGCTTGACAGGCTGAAGGCGGCTGCCTCAGAATGCGGGCCGTTTGCGGGAATAACTCAGTTGGTAGAGTGCAACCTTGCCAAGGTTGATGTCGCCGGTTCGAGTCCGGTTTCCCGCTCCAAACGAAAGTGAATCGAAGGGCCGCTTCGGCGGCCCTTCTTCTTTTCGCGCGGATTCGTGACAGGCTTCGTTCGAGGAAACCGTCTTGAATGGATGACGCCGCCGAGACAGGGCCCGAGTCGCGAGCGCGTGCAGCGAGCGGCGTTGGAGAAGACTACGTCGCCGCGCGGTCCGCGACGCTTCGGCGCCATCGTGGTCTCCTGGCTTTCGCCGTGATCCTCCTTGCGTGGCTCGTGGTCGCTACCGCCGCCCGGATTCACGGTTCCTCCGTGGCCGCCTGGAATTCGGAGATGAACCGGGTGAATCGCCCCGATTTCGGCATTCTGCTCGGAACCCCCCGGATGATCCGGAGCGACGACTGGACGGTCGGAACTCCGTTCATCATGTCGCAGGCGCTACAACCTGACCCGTTCCCGACCGTAAACACGAGCCTCGGCGCGAAGCAGAGCCCCATGCTGCTCAACGTTCCGGTCCGGCACTGGAGCGTTCTCTTCAAGCCGCATCTCCTTGGATTCTTCGTCCTCGATCTCGAGCGCGCCTATGCGCTTATGTGGCAACTGAAGGTGGTCGGGCTCCTGCTGTCCGCAGCGATGCTGATCTATCTGCTGACAGAGGAGCGACTTGGGATCGCGCTCCTCGGCTCGGCCTGGATTCTCTTCTCCTCGTTCACCCAATGGTGGTTCTCCACGCAATTGCCCGAGAGCCTGACCGCGCTCTTCGCAGCAATGAGCTTCGCGATGCTTCTGCCTGGGGAAAAGGCACTGGGGTGGAGGATCGTTCAGACCTGCGGGTTGATCTATGCGGCGGTCGCCTTTTCCGTCCTGCTCTATCCGCCATTTCAAATCCAACTGTTGTATCTGGCGCTCGCCGTGGTCATGGCGTGGATGTGGCAGTTGCGTGGGCGGGAGAAGGTCTGGCGGAGGGCCGTTCCCGCCTGGGGAGGTGCCGGCTTGCTTTGCGCCTTCCTGCTCGGCCTCTGGCTCTGGGAGCTTCGCGACTCGTTCGCGGCAATGGCGGCGACGAGCTACCCCGGAGCACGGGAATCGGCCGGCGGCGATCTTCCGTCACTGAAGCTGTTTTCGGGATTCTTCAATCCCCTGATGAGCGAAGCGTCGGTTCCCGACGGATGGCTCAACGTCTGCGAATCGAGCAGCTACCTGCTCCTCTTCCCGGTGCTGCTCGTCGCGACGGCAGTTCGCTGGCGTCGCGGCCGGCGACCCGCTCCGATGCAGATCGCTCTCGCGTCCTATTGCCTCGGTTTCTGGTTGTGGAACAGCGTGGAATTCTCGGCGATCGTGGGCCGGTACACGGGCCTCGGGCAGGTCCACGGGAACCGCGGCTTCCTTGGGATCGGCATCGCCAGCATCCTCTGGTGCTGCGTCGAGTTGGCAGGAGCGAGCCGGGATGGCGAGCTCGTGCCGCGTTCGAGCCGGCGAACGGTTCTCGTCTGTCTGGGCGTGGCTGCGGCGTACGCCCTCGCGATGCTGCGCGCGACACCCGGGTTCTTCGAGATGGTCCCACTCGCCATCTGCTCGATCTGGGCTGCGCTGCTTGCCGCGAGCCTCTGGCTGGGCCGGGCGCGCCCGTTCGCCGCGCTCCTGCTGCCTCCACTCGTGGCTGTCTACGGTCTCGTGAACCCGGTCGCGCAGGGGCTGCAGCCGATCACGGAGTCCCGGCTGTATTCGACCGTTCGGACGATGGTGCAACGAGAGCCTCGGGCCATGTGGGCAGCCAGCGACCGAGGCGGGCTCGCGGAGTACCTCATGAGCGCGGGCGCAGTCGTCGTGAACGGAACGAAGTTCATCCCGCCCGTCGAGCAGATGTCGTTGTTCGACGTCGGCGGCCGCCAGCGGTTCATCTACAACCGCTACGCGCACGCTTACATCGAGTCCGGGAACGAAACCGCGGAGCCGTACTTCGAGCTTCGCGTGCAGGATCAGTATGTCCTTCATCTCCCGCTGAGACCGGAACCATGGCGCCGCCTGGGCGTTCGCTATCTCGCAAGCGGGCGTCCGCTGCCTCCGTCCGCGCTGGCAGCGCACGCGCGTCTCATGCACGCTCTGCCGGAATCGAAGGTGTGGATTTACGATCTCGGCCGATGACTCGCGTCGCCTCGCCGAAGATCGAATGCCCGCGCTCCAGCGCCAGCGCCGCGAGGGCGCGAGGCAGACCATCGATCTCCCGAGTAGATTAGGATATCGGAGCCATGCTGCGCGACCAGACGATCACGATCATCATTCCCGCGTACCGGGAAGCGGATTTCATCGGGCGGGTGATCGCGGAGATCCCGGCGTTCGTCGACCACGTCGTCCTCGTCGACGACTGCAGCGACGACGCGACCGTCGAGGTTGCCCGGCGTGCGGGTGATTCTCGCCTCCAGGTCTGCAGCACCTCCGTGAATTCCGGCGTTGGCGCCGCAATGCGCGTCGGCTACCGGCGCGCGCTGGAGATCGGCGGCGACATCTTCGTCAAGGTGGATGGCGACGGGCAGATGCCGCTGGAGTATCTCTCGAAGCTCGTCGAGCCGCTGCTCGACGGATCCGTGGGCTACGCCAAAGGGAACCGGTTCCTCGCACCGGGCGTCGCGGGTCGCATGCCGGCGGTGCGTCTGTTAGGCAACACCGCGCTCACGTTTCTCAACAAGCTGGCGACCGGGTACTGGCACATCTTCGATCCCCAGAACGGCTACACCGCAATTCGGGCGGACGCGCTCGGCCAGATCGACCTGGACGCGCTGGCGAACGGGTACTTCTTTGAGAACGACATGCTGTTCCAGCTCTACCTCGCCGGCGTTCGCGTGCGCGACGTCGCCATCCCGGCGCGATACGGTGACGAGCAGTCGGACATGAGCCTGACGCGAGTGCTCCTGACCTTCCCGCCACAGTTGCTGCGGCGTTTCGCCTCGCGGATCATGAAGAAGTACGTCCTTTACAACTTCTCTCCCGTCGCCCTTTTCCTGCTCTTCGGGCTCGGCCTCTTCGGCTGGGGGTTGTGCTTCGGAATCTGGCTGTGGGTGGAGACCGGCATGACCGGGCGCGCGACGCCGACGGGAACGATCATGCTCGCTCTCCTGCCGCTCATCCTGGGCTTCCAACTTCTCTTGCAGGCCGTAGTGCTCGACATTCAGGAAACGCCCAGGTGAATCGAAAGGTGTGCGCAATGCCTCGCCTCGCCGTCGACGCGGTGTGATTTCCCGCTCCCGGAGTCACGCTCCTCCAGACGTCGGTTCACGCAACCAGTCGGTGCGGGCGTGAGGCTTCGGCCGCGAGATCGCCGACTGCATTCGTGAAGACGGCGCAAGAGGGTCGGCTACAATACCGGTCTTCATGCGCCTGCTTTTCGTCCACGAGGTTGATTGGCGGCACAAGGTCGTATACGAGATTCATGATTTTCCGGAGCTGCTCTCGCTCCGCGGCCACCAGGTCGTGTTCATCGACTACCCGGAGTCGCGAGAGCCGAGGGGTGTCCGCAGGATCCTCGACCTGAAGACCGAGTCTTTTCGAGGGCTCAGCCGATCCCACGAAGGGGCTTCGGTCGAAGTGCGAACTCCCGGCCGCGTTTTTCCAAAGCCCCTCGACCGGCTGACGGCGTCCGTCACCCAGGTCCCGGCCATCCGGGCGGCGCTCTCACGCGAGAGATATGACGCCATGATCCTCTACGGCGTCCCAACGAACGGCTGGCAGTCCGTGATGCTTGCGCGTCGCTATCGCGTCCCGGTGATCTTTCGCGCAATCGACGTCTCTCACCGGCTTCGCCGGACGATCTACGGCCCGCTGATCCGCCTGGCGGAGTCGTTCGTCTATCGTCAAAGTGACGCGCTCTCAGCCAATAACGAAGAGCTGCGCCGCTACTGTGTCGGCCTGGGGGCACCTCGCGAGAGGACATCCGTCGAGTACCCGGGGCAGGACCTGGGTCGCTTTTTCCCAGCGCCACGTTCTCAGGAGCTCGCTGCGCAGTTCGGCATCGAACCGCATCACCGTGTGGTGCTCTTCATGGGGACGCTGTACCGGTTCGCGGGACTCGACTGGCTTCTCCGGTCTTCCGCAGAGCTCCTCCGTCGAATGCAGCACGTGCGAATCCTGCTCATGGGCGGTGGAGAGGAAGCGGCAAGGTTGCGAAAGCTCGTGAATGAGCTCGGGATCGCGAAATCGGTCATTTTCACCGGAGTCGTCGACTATCCTTTGCTGGGCGACCACCTGCGATTGGGCGACGTCGCAGTCAACACGATGCGCCGTACGCTCGTCACGGACGTGTGCCTGCCGGCGAAGGTGTTCCAGTACCTCGCGTGCGGGCTGGCCACGGTCTCCACACCACTCCCCGGCCTCCGGTCGGTGTTGCCGAGCGAGGACGACGGAGTTCTCTACCGGGATGGCGACGATACGTTCATGGCGGCCGTCGAGGAGTTGTTGACCGACGAGAACCGTCGAATGGCGATGTCCCGAGCCGCGCGGGCGCGCATCGAATCCGACTTCACGTGGGGCAGGTGCACGGATGCCTTCGAACGAATGATCCAGCGCGCGGTCGGGGCTGGCGGAAGGGGTCGAGAGGACGCACCGTGCGAGGCGCGCAACGGAGAGCGCGGCCCGCATCCGGACTGATTCCATGAACGTGAACGCAAGAGGAAGGAAGGTTCCCATGAAGCCGTCCGAGATTCTGCTGCTGCTGGCCGTCGTTCTCATCTCTCTTGCCGGCCAGGCGCTGGTCAAGCTGGCGCTCCGCCGTGTCCGGGACGAAGTGGAGGCAACGGGAGCTTCCGGGTTCGGGTCGATCGCCGCGACGACGCTGGGCAGCCCGCTGTTCTATCTCGGGCTGGCGACGATCGTGTTCGGGGCCTGCGTCTACTTCACCGTGCTCTACACCGTCGATGTTTCGCGCGCGCTGCCGGTCATGGGCGGTTTCTCGTACATCGTGATCTTCCTCATCGGCCACAACCTGCTTCGCGAGCCGGTGTCGCCGGTCCAGATCGCGGGCCTGGTCCTGCTCATCGCAGGAACGCTTCTGGTGGCGCGTTAGGCGGCCGGCGGCATGGCGGGAGTGACGGTCGCGTGTCGGCCGACGCCGGGTTCGGGCCCGGTGGAGTGACCCGCGGACTACGCGCCGCGCTCGACCTTGATTCCGAACGCGTTGAGCTTCCGGTAGAGGTTCGAGCGCTCGACACCCAGGGCCTCGGCGGTGCGGCTCACGTTGTTGCCGAAATCGCGGAGACGGCGGAGGATGAACTGGCGCTCGAACTCTTCGCGCGCGTCGCGCAGGGTGAGGTTCAGCGCGAAGAGCGAGCGCTCCTCGCCGCCCGAGCCGAGCTCGATGTCGCGGGCCTCGATCGTCTCGCCCGGGGCGAGGATCGTGAGGCGCTCGGCGAGATTGCGCAGCTCGCGGACGTTTCCGGGCCAGCCGGGGGAGACCAGCACCGCGCGCGCGCCGTCGGAGAGCCGCTCCGGCGAGCGGCCGGTCTCGGCCGCGAAGCGCCGCAGGAAATGGTCGGCGAGCAGCGCGATGTCGTCGCCCCGGTCGCGAAGGGGCGGCACGACGATCGGGATGACGTTGAGTCGGAAGTAGAGGTCCTCGCGGAAGCGACCTTCGCGGATCTCTTCCTCGAGGTTCTTGTTCGTCGCCGCGATGACGCGGACGTCGACTGTGATCGTCTGCTGCCCGCCGACGCGCTGGAACTTCTGCTCCTGGAGCACGCGCAGCACTTTCGCCTGCGTCTTCGTGCTCATGTCTCCGATCTCGTCGAGGAAGAGCGTGCCGCCGTCGGCGAGCTCGAACTTTCCCTTGCGGTCGTCGATCGCCCCGGTGAACGCGCCCTTCCGGTGGCCGAAGAGCTCGGACTCGATGAGCTCCTCGGGGATCGCAGCGCAATTGACGTCGACGAACGGTGCGTCGGCCCGCGTGGAGAGACGATGGAGCGTCCTGGCCACGATCTCCTTGCCGCTCCCGTTCTCGCCGGAGATCAGCACGCGGCTAGCCGACGGCGCGGCGTTCCGCACCTTGTCCATCAGCCGCCTCATCGCGTCGCTCTCGCCGATCAGCGTCTCGTCGAACGTCAGGTGGCGGCGCAGGTCGCGAACCTGCGCGCGCAGCCCGCCCTCCGCGAGCGCGTGCGAGACCGTCAGGATGACACGCTCGAGCGACAGCGGCTTCTCGAGGAAGTCGTAGGCGCCTAACTTCGTCGCCTTGACCGCGGTGTCGACCGTGCCATGCCCGGAGATCACGACGATCGGCGGTGCGCCGGCCGTCGCGCGGACTTTTTCCAGCACCGTCAGCCCGTCGATGCCGGGGAGCCAGACGTCGAGCAGCACGAGGTCGAACTCA
>JAMPYE010000509.1 GCA_023700825.1 Thermoanaerobaculia bacterium
GCCCGGGCGGATGATCGCCACCTGCACGACGATGTCGTAGAAGTTCTTCGGCTTGTGCCGCGGCAGGCTAGACATCTGCGCGCGGCTTTCCACCTGGAAGAGCCCGACGGTGTCGGCTTCGTTGAGCATCCTGTAGACCTTCGGGTCGTCAGGGGGCAGGTGGGCGAGATCGACGTCGACTCCCTCGTGCTCCGCGATCATCGGAATCATCTTCTCGATCGCGCTGAGCATCCCGAGGCCCAATAGGTCGACCTTGATGATCCCGAGGTCCGCGCAGTCGTCCTTGTCCCACTGGATGACGACGCGGCCGGGCATCGAGGCGGGCTCGAGCGGGACGAGCTCGTCGAGCCTCCCGCGCGCCATGACCATGCCGCCGGAGTGCTGGCCGAGGTGACGGGGGAGGTTGAGCATCTTCATCCAGATGCGGAGGAAGTGCCCGACGCGCGGCTCGTCGGGATCGAGACCGGCGGCGCGCAGGTCGTCGTGCAGCTTCTCCCGCTCGCGGATCTCGCCGAAGGTCCACTGGCCGACCTGCTTCGCGATCCGGTCGAGCTGCTCGGGGGAGAAGCCGAGCGCCTTGCCCGCCTCGCGCGCGGCCGAGCGCTCGCGGTAGGTGATGACGTTCGCGGTCATCGCGGCGCCGCGGGCGCCGTAGGTCTCGTAAACGTGCTGGATCACCTTCTCGCGCTGGTCGCCCGACGGGAGGTCGAGGTCGATGTCGGGCCACTCGCCCCGCTCCTCGGAGAGAAAGCGCTCGAAGAGCAACTCCATCTTCACCGGGTCGACCGCGGTGATCGAGAGCGCGTAACAGACGGCGCTGTTCGCCGCCGAGCCGCGCCCCTGCACGAGGATCTTCTCGCGCTTGCAGAACTGCACGATGTCGCGGACGATCAGGAAGTAGCCGGCGAGATCGAGCTTCTCGATCATGTTCAGCTCCTTCTCGAGCTGCGACTGGGCTTTCGCGGTCAATGGCCGGAACCGCGCCCGCGCCTCGTTCCAGGTGAGCTGCCTCAGGTAGCTGATCGGCGTCTCACCCTCGGGCAGCGGGCAGTCGGGGAACTGGTAGCCGAGATCCTTCAGCGTGAATTCGAGACCTGACCCCAGGTCGATGGCATGGTCGACGGCTTCGGGGATGTCGGCGAAGAGGTCGCGCATTTCGGCCGCCGACTTCACGTGTCGCTCGCGGTTAGGCGCGAGGAGGCGGCCGGCGCGGTCGAGCGTCGTGTGGTGGTAGATGCAGGAGAGGACGTCGAGCAGGTCCTTGTCGGCGGGCTTCGCCTGGCGGACGCCGTTCGTCGCCACGAGGGGGATGCGCAGCGAGCGGGCGATCGCGACGAGCGCCTGGTTCCGGTGCTCCTGGTCGCGGCGGCGATGGCGCTGGAGCTCGACGTGGAGGCGGTCGCCGAAGATCCAGCGGAGCCGGTCGAGGACGCGGCGCGCGTCGTCTTCGCCGCCCGTGACGAGAGCGTGAGCCAGTGGCCCCTCGTCGCCGCCGGTGATGCAGTGCAGCCCGCCCGCGTGGCTGGCGATCAGCTCCCAGTCGTAGCGCGGATCGCCCTTCGCGCGTCCCAGAGCTCCTGCGGTGAGAAGCTTGCAGAGGTTGCGATAGCCGTCGCGACTTTCGACGAGGAGCGTGATGCGCGGCGCGAATCTGGGCACGCGAGAGGCTGGCGGGTCGGGCACCGATCTCAGTACTGAGTACTGAGTGCTGAGTACTGAGTGAGGGGAGTGCGGAGTACTGAGCGCTGAGTGCTGAGTGAAGGGGGAATCAGCAACACGAAGAGTAGATGGAGAGCCAGGCGATTTCTCAATTCTCAATTCTTCATTCTCAATTCGTCGCGCCGCGCTGTCGGCGAAGGGGAGCAGCGGCTGGCCGGGCGCGACGACGACTTCCGCGCCGACGATTGCGCGAAGGCCGGCCTTCTTTGCGGCGCCGTAGAAGCGCGGGGCGCCGTAGACGCCGTTCGTGTCGATGAGCGCCATCGCCGAGAGGCCGTTCGCGACGGCTGCATCGACGAGATCTTCCGGAGCCGACGCGCCTTCGAGGAAGGAAAAGGCGGAGGCGGCGCGGAGCTCGACCCAGGGCGTGTCCGTCTCTGAGGGGCAGTGCTTCCAGTCGCGCGCGCGCTGCTTCTCCTTCTTCGCGCCGGGACCGGCGCGCGGGAGGGAGTAGCCGAGGTCTCGGCTGCGCGGGGCGGGCTGGGTGGGTTTCTTCATTCCTCATTCCTCATTCGACATTCGACATTTCGGCTCCTCGAGCTCTGCATTCTGCTGCGAAGGTCGCTGGTCGGGATTGGCAACCATGCATTCCGAACGGATGTCAGAACGTAGCCGGGGTCGCCGCCGGCGATACCGGGAGCGAAGTTAGGCGGAACGAGAGCCGCCCTTGTCTGTGATGTGCGTCGCAAAGCGACGAAGGATCGGTAGCCCCCGGCTTCAGCCGGGGGTAAACGACGCCCCGGATTGACCGCGCCGCATCGCGGCGCAGGAACGATCTCGACGGTATCCTGCGCCGCTACGCGGCGCGATGCTCGCTCCGTGTGCTGGACCCCCGGCTGAAGCCGGGGGCTATCGATCCTTCGCCGCTGACGCGGCGATCGACTTCTGCTGTGAACGTGCCTCCGTGAACGTGAACGCTCCCAGGCCCGCGCCCGGCTGTTGGGTCCCTTTTGGTGAACGGTGGTCGGCAGCCGCCGGTGTTGACTGCGTTCAGCATTCTGTGTGTTCTCAGTCATAGCTCCCATCCAAAAACCATCTCGCCGCCAATCTCTCCCGATACACTCTCGCCGAGGTCATGCCTCCGATCTCGATGTCCCAGTAGTCGCGCTCGATCGCGCTCTCGCTCCACCAGCCGTCGGCGACGGTCCACGGGCCCGACGCGACGCGCACGGCGCCGGTTAGGCGCAGCGACTTCGCTCGCGGGTCGTCGGGGTTTGCGGGGCGGATCGAGAGGATGCGCAGGTGGCGCGACGGCGCCATGCCCGGCGCGAGCGGCGGACCGTCGGTCGTGACCTCGAGAGGGATCGGCGGGCGCAGGACGCGGACGGCGAGCAGGCCGCGGCCGCGTCGCGGCGTGCGGCGCACGCGCGGGGGCGGAGGTGGATCGTAGGGGCCGATCGCGTAGCGCTCGGGCGCCCATCCGTCGACCGTACGCGGCGCGCCGACCCGATCCGCACCGACGATCGAGCCGATCCGCGCGATCGCTGCCATCAGCCTGTCGGGCGACATCTCCGGCGGGCCGAAGAGCGAGAGCTGTCCTTTTCGCGGCTGGTCGGGGTGCGCGGTAAAGAGGAAGCCGGCGACCGGCGCGCCGGGAGGCCTCGCCTCGATGTCGAGCTTCACGAGGGCGAGCAGCGTTTTGACGTCGCGCGTCGGCGCGGGGAGCGCGATCGAGCGCGCGTCCCAGCCGTCCGGCGCGAGCCGGAGGGTCAGGTCTAGGATTTTGCATGCGTAGCCGCGCGCGGCGAGGCGCTCGGCGAGCCGGTCGAGCGCGGCGCGCGCGACGAAGAGCAGCGGATCGATCTCGACGACCGGCCATTCGAGCTCGAGCCCTTCCTCGAAAACGGGCGGCGGCTGGAACGGGATGATGGGGCTCGCGTCGATCCCGCGCGCCGTCCAGTGCAGCTGCCTCCCTGCCTCGCCGAGCCGCGTCGCGATCTCCCCTTCGGGGAGCCGCGCGAGCGCGCCGATCGA
>JAMPYE010000510.1 GCA_023700825.1 Thermoanaerobaculia bacterium
CGGCCGCTGGCGCAGCTGCTACCGGCGTCGCCGCCGCCGGCGTGGCTTCTACCGCGGCGCTGGTGCTGGAGCGGGTCAGTGCAAACGCGATCAGCGCCACGACCACGATGGTGCCCGCGCCGAGAATCATCCAGGTCTTGCTTCCTGTGGGAGCTGTGTCCTTCCGGTTTCTCTTACTCATTTCGATTTCCTCTCCTTTGTTCAGAGCGCAGATTCGCCGGCCTCGCCCGTTCGGACGCGCAGCGCCGCCTCGATCGGCCAGACGAGGATCTTTCCGTCGCCGCGGTTTCCGGTATGCGTGACCTGCGCGATGGTGCGGATGATGTCCTCGGCCATCGCGTCCGGCGCGGCCACCTCGACGCGCACCTTATTTGCGAAATCAACAATGTCTTCGAGGCGGCTGTGCTGCGTACCAGCATCGCGATGTGCTTTCTCGCGGCCAAAGCCCTGCACCTCCGTGACGCTCATGCCCGGGAAATCGGCGAGGGTCTCAAAGGCGCGGACGAGCTTCGTCAGCATGAACGGCTGGATGAATGCGGTGATCATCTTCATGGGTCGTCTCCTAGTACTCGACTCGTTCACGCTCGAACCAGCCGTACAGCGTCGGAAGGATGAGTAGGGTAAGAACCGTAGACGTGATCAAGCCGCCAATGACGACGGTAGCGAGCGGGCGCTGCACCTCGGCGCCGGCCGATGTGGCGATCGCCATCGGAATGAACCCGAGGCTCGCCACGAGCGCAGTCATAAGAACGGGACGGAGGCGGACCGACGCGCCCTCCTTGACGGCTTCTTCGACACTCTTCCCCTCTTCGCGCAGGTGATCGATGTAGCTGACCATCACGACGCCGTTCAGCACTGCCACCCCGAAGAGGGCAATGAATCCGACACCTGCGGAGATCGAAAACGGCATGCCGCGCAGCGCGAGCGCAATGACGCCGCCGACGACGGCGAACGGAATCCCCGTGTAGATCAACGCGGCCTGCTTCACCGAGTTGAACGTCGAGAAGAGCAGCACGAAGATCAGGAAGAGCGCGATCGGCACGACGATGAGGAGACGCGCGGAGGCGCGCTGGAGATTTTCGAACTGCCCTCCCCATGTGAGGTAGTAGCCCGGAGGCAGCTTCACCTGGCTGGCGATGAGCTTCTCGGCATCGGCCACGAAGCTGCCGATATCCCGGCCCCGGACGTTCAGTTCGACCGCGATGCGCCGCCGCGTGTCCTCGCGCGAAATCTGCGCCGGCCCTTCGACCATCGCGATGCTCGCCACCTGAGAGAGTGGCACCATGACGCCGTTCGCCGCAGGCACGCGGAGGTTCTTGATCGTCTCGATGTCTCGGCTCGCGGGATCACCAAGGCGCACGACCATGTCGTAGCGCTGTTCGCCTTCGTAGACGATCCCCGCCGGCTTGCCGGCGATCACTGTCTCAACGAGGTCGTTGATGTCTTCGACATTCAGTCCGTACCTGGCGATCGTCTCGCGGTTCGCCTTGATCTGGAGCTGAGGGAGGCCCGTCACCGCTTCGACTTTGACGTCCGCGGCTCCCTCCACCCGTGAGATGACGCGGCTAATCTCGTCCGCCTTCGCCTTGAGGATGTCGAGATCGTCACCGAAGATCTTCACTGCGACGTCGGAGCGGACGCCGGCGATGAGTTCCGCAACACGTAACTCGATTGGCTGCGAGAAGCTGAACGCTGCCTGTGGGACTTGCTGCTCCAGTCGCTCGGCCATCTTCTCGACGAGCTCTTCACGCGTCCTGGCCGTCTTCCACTCGCCACGCGGTTTGAGCGATACGAAAACGTCCGCGATGTCGATGCCCATTGGGTCGACGGCAACTTCCGCGCGGCCCGTCTTCGACACGACGCGCGTCACTTCGGGAAACTGCCGGAGGACCTTCTCGGCAGCCGTGGTCGTCGCCGTTGCTTGCGTCAACGACACGCTCGGCACCTGGAAGATCTGCATCGCGATCGTCCCCTCGTCGAGTCGCGGAAGGAACTCGGACCCGAGGAACGGGAACATCGCGCCGCTGACGATCACGAGAACCAGTGCCACGGCGAGTGCCTTGCGACGGTTGCGAATGGTCCAGTTCAGCGCGGGTGCGTACCACCGCTTGGCAATGCGGATGAGCGGGCTCTCCTTCTCGGAGACCTTTCCGCGCAACAGGAGCGTCATGGCCGCAGGGACGTACGTCAGCGCGAGCAAGAGCGACCCCACGAGCGCGAACACGACCGTGAGCGCCATCGGTTTGAACATCTTCCCTTCGATCCCGGTGAGGCTGAGGATCGGCAGGTAGACGATTGCGATGATGGCGACGGCGAATACCACCGGACGCCCCACTTCGAGACAGGCGTCGAGGATGGTTCGCTCCGGCGGCTCCTTCGAGCCTAGGTGCTGCGCCTCGCCACGTCTGCGTACGACGTTCTCGACCATGACCACGGCGCCGTCGACGATCAGCCCGAAGTCGAGGGCCCCGAGACTCATGAGATTCCCGGAAACGTTGAAGATGCGCATGCAGATCGCCGCGAAGAGCATCGACAGCGGAATGATGCTGGCGACGAGTGCTGCACCGCGCCAGTTGCCGAGGAGCAGAACGAGCACGAGGATGACGAGGATGGCGCCTTCGACGAGGTTCTTCACGACCGTCCCGATGGAGCGGTCGACAAGCTCCGTGCGATCGTAGAAGGGAATGAGCTCGACGCCTTCGGGAAGCGTCTTTCGGATCTGCTCGATTCGCTCCTTCACGCGTTGCGCCACCGTGCGCGAGTTCTCGCCCTTCAGCATCATCGCGATTCCGACCACGATCTCGCCCTGACCGTCAGCGGTAACGGCTCCTTGGCGGACCGTGGCACCGGTGACGACTTCGCCGACGTCGCGCACGAAGACGGGGACCCCCTCGGCACCGGTCTTCACGGCGATGTTCGCGATGTCCTGCGTCGACTCGACGAGGCCGATGCCGCGCAGCAGGTACTGCTCGGACCCGTGCTCGATGTACGCGCCTCCGACGTTCGCGTTGTTGCGGACGACGGCGTCGAGCACGTCGCGGAGCGAGAGCCCGTAGGACTGGAGCTTCGCCGGGTCGAGCTTCACCTGGTACTGCTTGGCGAAGCCACCGAAGCTATTGACCTCCGTCACGCCGGGAACGCCCAGGAGCTGTCGGCGCACGATCCAGTCCTGAACGGTGCGCAGAGCCATGGCGTCGTAACCGCTACCGGGTTTCGCGGTGAGCTCGTACTGATAGATTTCACCAAGGCCTGTGGAGATCGGTCCCATCTCGGGCGATCCGATCGTCTCCGGGATCTGGTCGCGAGCTTCGGAGAGTCGCTCCAGCACGAGCTGCCGCGCGAAGTAGATATCGACGTTCTCTTTGAACACGACCGTGACGAGCGACAGGCCGAACTTCGAGACGGAGCGGACCTCCTCGATGTCGGGAAGGCCGGACATCGCCACCTCGACGGGGAAGGTGATCTGGCGCTCGACCTCCAGTGGTGCGAGCGATGGAGCCCCCGTGAGGATCTGCACCTGGACGTTGGTGACGTCGGGGACGGCGTCGATCGGCAGTGTGCGCAGGCTGTAGACGCCTGCTCCAATCAGCATCGCCACGCCGAAGAAGACGAGGAGACGCTGCGAGACGGAAAAACGAATCAGGGCGGCGATCATCAGTCGTGATCTCCCATTTC
>JAMPYE010000511.1 GCA_023700825.1 Thermoanaerobaculia bacterium
CGCGTCTATTTCTTGCTTTGCATCCCGGTGGCTACCCCGCTTCGCGGGGTTTCCACCGGCTACTCTCCGTCGCCCCTGCGGGGCGCAGACCGAATCCCCTACTTCGACTTCCTCTCCTCAATATCCCCTACTTCAAGATCCTCTTGATCTTCGCGATCACCCGCGGCGAGACGAGCCGGTCGGCGGCTTCGAGGATGCGGCGGATCACGACCAGCACGTCGCCGTCGCCGCTCCAGTGCTCGCGCACGATGGCGTGGTCGGTGTCGGTGATGATGCGGTTGAGGATGAAGACGCCGAGGATCAGGTCGTCGATGTAGCCCATCGGGCCGACGAGCGACTCGGGGATGATGTCGATCGGCAGCACGAAGTAGGCGACGCCGACTCCGACCAGCAGCTTGTTCGTGCCCGACACGCGCGGGTCGCGCAGCAGCCGGAACAGCAGCATGAAGACGTCGGGGACGAAGAGGAGAAACTCCGCGGCCGGGCCGAGCTTCTCGCCGCGTTCGTCGACGAACTTCTTGATCTTGCCGCGCACGCGATCGTAGAAGCTCGTCGCGCGTTTCCTCGACAGCCGCTTCGCGATCGCTCCCTCGCGGATCGCGTCGATCAGCGCCTCGGCGATTCCCGACTCACCGTCGAAAGGGCTCACTCCGTGTTTCTTCGTCATCGAGCACCTACTCGCGCTTGCCGCGCGGCGGAATGTCGGAGCCGCCCGCACCGAGGCGGATCACCACACCCGCTTTCGTGATCGCGACCGAATCGATCGCGACGTCGACGAACTCGGGGATGCGTCGGGCGAGGTCGATCATCAGCTCGCTCGTCTCGGGGTCGTAGCGGACCGAGCCGTCCTTCACCCCGCCCTCGATGAACTTCTGCAGGAACGCGGGAACCGGCAGACCGAACGCAGAGGCCTCCTCGATCTTCACGCGGAGCCAGCCGCCGTCGGGGCGGATCGACCGCACCTTCGCCTCGAACGGGATCGTCAGCCCCTTCTTCGCTTTTCCCTCGATCGCGAGCTCGCCGTCGCGGAACTCCAGAAACAGGCTCGTGATCGGCGCTTTCTTCGCGTCGATCGCCTCGCCGATCATCGCGGCGATCTTCTCGCCCCGCAACGTCAGCTCCAGGCGCTCCCACTCAATCAATCTCGGCATACGGGTCCTTCCAACGGGCATTCTGCATCGCGGCGCCGCGGCGCGCAAATCGGGGACGGCGTTTCCAGGGCTGTGGCGTGGCAGGAGGGCGACGGCGGGAGTATTCTGAGCACGTATCGGAGGTTGTCCCCATGATCCGCAGAATCGCCCTCTCCCTCGCCCTCCTTCTCGCAACGACGTTCCTGACCGCCGACGCTTCCGAGCCCGGCAGGCGCAGACCCGTCACCAATCCGCAGGCGACGGTCGACGGGGTGATCGCGTCGATGACCCCCGAGGGCTTCCGCGTGCAGACGCCCGGAGGCCTCGTCTCCGTCGGCGTGACCACGGCGACGGAGATCGTGCGAACTGCCAACGCGATCGCAGCACCAGTTCCGGCCGTCGGCGATTACACCCTCACCGACGCTCTCGTCACGAGGGACGGAAGCTTGACCGCCAGGCGCGTCGCGCTCTTCACCGTGTCTGCGTCCGTGGCATCCAGCGACACGATCCGCATTGAAGGAAAGGTCGCCGCTGTATCTCCTGAAAGCTCCGAGCTCAAGCTAGAGACGCTCAGGGGCGTGCTCCTCACGGTCGCCACCAACGAGACCACGCTGATCCGCCGCGACGGCACGGCGATCGGCCTTCGCGACATCACGATTGGCAGCATCGCGCGCGTCGTCGGGAAACCAACGGGAGAGCGGACGCTGCTCGCGCTCGAGATCGACGTTCACACGACGAAACAGCCGCCGCAGCAGCGGGACGCTGTCGCCGGAGAGGTGGTCGAGGTCCGAAGCGCCGAGCGGACGCTCGTCGTCCGGAATGTGGTCAAGGGCCCTCGTCCGGCATCCGACGAGCTGGCGATCGTCAAGGCGGACGAGCGGACCGAGATCTACCGCCGCCGCGAGCGCATTCGTTTCGAGGAGATCCAGCCGGGCGACTTCGTCTTCGCACAGGGCGAGCTCGACGCGGTGAAGACGCTGCTCGCGGCGCACATCGACGTCACCGACCCGCCCGAGCCCGCGCCGATGGTTGCCGGACGCGTGCTCGAAGTCTCCGCCACCACGCGGCAGTTCGCCGTCGCGGTCGAGCGCGGATGGATGGGCGACGAGTCTCCGGGGCCGTTGACCGTCGTCGTGAGCGACGACGCGAAGATCTACCGCGACCGCGAGCTGGTTCGCTTCGACGCGATCAAGCCGGGCGACTTCGTCCATGTCGCAGGCAAGTGGCGCGAGGATCGCACGCTCGTCGCGTCGGTCGTCCACATCGTCACGCTCCCCCCCGTCCCGCCGATGCCGGCGATCCTCGGTGAAATCGTCGAGATCGAGTCGGCGACGCGGACGCTCATCGTTCGCGTCCGCGCGATGGGGCCGATGGAGAACGCGACCGACGGCACCGTCAAGGTGCTCGTCGGCGAAGAGACGAAAATTTTCCGCAACGGCGAGCCGAGCCGGTTCGCCGATCTCCGGACGGGGGAAGTCGTCGCGGTCGTCGGTGAGCTGCGCGAAGACCGCACGCTGCTCGCGAAGCGGATCGACGTGATCGTCCCTCCCTCGCGGCCGGCCCATGTGATGGGCGCGGTAGCCTCCGTCGGCGAACGGTCGATCGACGTCATCGTTCCGCAGCCGTATCCGACGTTCATGGAGGTTCGCGTCACGATTCTCGTCAGTGACGCCACCGAGATCTTCCGCAACGGCGAGCGCGCGAGCCTCTCGGAGATCAAACTCGGCGACATGGTCGCGGCCTCCGGTGAGTGGCGGGACGAGAGAACCTTCTTCGCGAGCAGGATCGAGGTGAAGTCGTTCATGCCACCGCCGCCACCACCGCCTCCTGTGAATCTGCGCGGAACGATCGAGTCCGTCTCACCCGGCGGAATCCGTGTCGCGGCCTCGGACGGCCAGAGCTGGGCCGTCAGCGTGAGCCGGAAGACGATCATCACCCGGGACGGCGTGCAGGTACGGTTCGAGAGTCTGCTCGTTGGAGAGCGGGTCGAGGTGGCGGGCGTCTTAACGGCGGATCGGGCGGTCACTGCGCTGAAAATCGCCGTCGTCGCGCCTTGAGGAATCGTCCCGCTCGTCGGAACCCTCACCATCTCGAATCCGGCTTCCCGCCCCGCGGAGGGACAATCCGAGCTTGCGCGCCTCGGATACTTGCCTGAGTCGGCGCTCGATCGCCTCGGGCGACATATCAATCGCCATCGTTCTGCTCCAGCCACGCGATGTCATCGAGGTCCTGCCCGCTCCGGCGAAGCTGTTTCAACGCGACTAAACCGTCTCGCGACACCACCCACAGCTCCAGCCCACGCCACGGGACTGCAAGCTTTGTATTCCACGCGCCACGCGTCGCGTCCGTCACAACGAGAAGATCGACGGAAACGACCTCGGTGTCGATAACCGTGCTGAGCCGCTCGATGACGACGTCACCGCCCGCAAGTCGCATCGGATCGGCTTCGATGGTGAAGCCACGGGACCTGCATCGCTCCTTGACGGTCGGGAGCGCGTCTCGGTCGACGAGCAGATCGATATCGATTGTCA
>JAMPYE010000512.1 GCA_023700825.1 Thermoanaerobaculia bacterium
CGCTCGCCCACGCCCACTGAAAGTTGAAGCCGCCGATGCGGCCGTCGACGTCGAGGATCTCACCGCAGAGATGCAGGCCCCGACACACCCTCGACTCCATCGTTCTCAGATCGATTTCCTCGATCGGAACGCCACCTGCCGTGACCTCGGCGAAGCCGAATCCCCGCTCGCCCGTCACCGGCAACGGAAGCGCGGTGAGCGCGTGTGCAACACTCCGGCGATCCTCGCGCGTGAGCCTGCCGAGAGGCGTGTCGGGAGCGACCTCTGCGCCTTCGCGAATCAGCGATTCCGCGAGGCGCTCGGTCAGATTCGCCCGTAGCAGCGCCACGAGTGTCCGCCGCGGGCTCTCCTTCCCCGCGGCGACGAGCCAGCCGTCGATCGAGGGGAAGTCGTCGCCCGGCACGAAACTCGCGACGAGCGTCGCCTCGCCCTCCCGCTTCGCGGCGATCCAATGCCGGCTCATGTCGAGCACTGCGGGGCCGCTCAGCCCGAAGTGCGTAAGCAGCATCGACCCGCCGACGCGTTTCAGCAGCTTTCCGCGCGCACCGAGAAGCGAGAGCTCGACGTCGCAGGCAATACCCGAGAGAGCCATGAGCCAGTGACCGCCTTCGAGAAGCAGCGGCACGAGCGCCGGAAAGGTCTCACCCACCGAGTGGCCGAGCGCACGCGCGAGCTCGTAGCCTGCGCCGTCGCTGCCGCTCTTCGGAATGCTCCGGCCGCCGGTCGCGAGCACGACGCGCCTCGCGATGACGGAGCCGGAGCCGGTCTCGAGCACGAAACCGGCTCCACGCGGGCAGACCGCAAGAACTCTCGACGACGTCCGTAGCTCCGTGCCCGCGCGGCGAGCCTCGCCGACGAGCGCGTCGAGCACGGTCGCGGCGCGATCGGAGACAGGGAAGAGCTTCCCGGTTTCCTCGCGCTTCAACTCGACGCCGAGCTCGCGGAAGAAGGCGACCGTGTCGGGTACGTCGAACGACCGCAGCAGCTTCGCGACGAGGTTCCGGTTCGACGCGTTGAAGTCCTCCGCGGAGACGCGCTCGTGCGTGACGTTGCAGCGCCCGCCGCCGGAAATCAGGATTTTCGCGCCGAGCCTCGACGCGCCGTCGAGCGCCACGGTCGACGCGCCGCCGCGCGCGGCGAAGATCGCTGCCATCAGCCCCGCCGCGCCCGCGCCGACGACGGCGACGTCGAAGTCGACGTCGGCCGCGCCGCGCGGGTCGCGTAAGACAGCGTGAGGGTCCACCCTACTCGTCGAGCCTGAAGCCGACCTTCATCTTCACCTGGAACTGCGCGACGCGGCCGTCGGTGATGCGGCCCCTCATCTCGGTCACTTCGAACCACTCGAGATGCTTCAAGGTCTTCGCCGCCTTCTGCACGGCGGCATCCGCCGCCTTCGCAAACGACTCACCCGATGTCCCTACGATTTCGACGAGCTTGTACGTGTGATCAGCCATGAGTTCCTCCCTTATTGGACGTGTACCGCGAAGGATACAACGGAGCAGATTTCGAATTTCGGATTTCGGATTTCGGATTTGGGTTGGTTGGGCGGGCGGCGAGGAGCGAGCTCGGGCCGAAAAAGCAATCGTTCAGGCTGGCGAAGCCAAATCCGAATTCGAAATTCGAAATCGGCCTCACCCCTCCTGCCCGATCATCTCGACCTCGACGAGCAGCTCGTCGCGGCAGATGTCGCCTCGCAGCCAGAGGCACGAGGCGTCGGGGCCGATGCGCGAGAGGAATCGCGCGCGGATGGTCTCGAGGTCACAGTTCCGTTTCACGTAGATCCGGTAGTGCGCGCCGCGAACCTTTTCGAGCGCGCCGATCTCCCTGCGGGCGGCCGAGCCGTAGACGAGCCTCAGGTTCTCAACCGTCTCGTCCACCTGCGCGACCGCGTCTCCCCGGTGCAGGCTCTCGTGTCCGACGATGCTCGCCGTGCCCGAGACGAAGATCGTGCCCTCGCCGTCGAGGTCGAGCCTGCTCGCGCGGGCAAACGACGGGGGTCGCGGGCCGTACTGCCTCGGGTAACGAAATGCGCTCACCTGCCGCGGATTCTCGACGTGCGTCACCGGGCGCCTCGACGCGAAGAATGTCACGACATAGCCCTCGCCGTCGGCGCCGACCGCGCTCGCAGCAGGCAAATCACCGTTGAGGGTGAAGCCTTCCGCCTCGAATCCCGCGGCACGCCCGGCGCAAAACGCCTGGTAGCGCTCGAGCTCCTGGTCCTCGGCGAGAATCCTCGGAAACTGATTCCACATCCGGAGCAGGTGCGGGAAACCCGCCGCCCGGACGAACGGGATGATGATTCGATAGGCTTCGGTGGCACGGACCGCGATCGGGCCGGCATCGGAGAGCGCGATCGCGCCGGCGAGCACATCGCCCGCACGCGACCAGACCACCGGGCCGTCGACTCCCCGCTCTATGGCGAGATCGGTGCGCCACGCCTCCACCGACATCGCGCCGAGTGCCGGCATGGCGAGACCGACCCGAAGCGGCGAGGAAACCGACGCTTCCGGCGCGCCGGCGCAGACCAGCGCGAGCAGACTGTCCGTGTCTTCCGGCGTCCGCTCGGCATACTCGACGAAGAGGCTCCGCGGTCGTTTCATCGGCGGCGCGAAAGATACCTGATCCGCTGGCCGTTGTCAGCGACGTCCGACACCGGATCGTGTGTTCGTCACGGGGTGAAACCTGCGGCGACGCGGCGCGTAGAGAGGGGTTGGGGATGGTGTGTCTTTCCCCGGCATCAAGCAATCGATCAGCCAGAGAAACAACTGACGGAGGAATCCAAATGAGAATCTCCCGCGCAGCCGCGTTCGGCCTCGCGCTCTCGCTGCTCGTCTCGGCGCCGCTGTTCGCGGCTCCCGCGGCGAAGAGCAAAGGCGCCACCACCGGCCCGGTCGCCAAGATCGACCCGCAGTCGATCGACATCCCGTACAAGAAGTTCACCCTCGACAATGGCCTCACGCTCCTCGTCCACGAAGACCGGAAGGCACCGATCGTCGCGGTCAACGTCTGGTACCACGTCGGCTCCAAGAACGAGCCGGTTGGCCGCTCCGGATTCGCCCATCTGTTCGAGCACCTGATGTTCAACGGCTCGGAGAACTACGACCAGGACTACTTCCAGGCGCTCGAGCGGATTGGAGCCACGGATCTAAACGGAACGACCAACGAAGATCGCACCAACTACTTCCAGAACGTGCCGACGAACGGGCTCGACCAGGTGCTCTGGCTGGAGTCCGATCGCATGGGGCACCTTCTCGGTGCAGTCGACCAGCCGCTGCTCGACGAGCAACGCGGCGTCGTCCAGAACGAAAAGCGCCAGTGGGAGAACACTCCGTACGCGGTCGCCGAGGAGCTCATCACCAAGGCGACCTTCCCGGCACATCACCCCTATTCGCACACCGTAATCGGCTCGATGGCCGACCTCGACGCGGCGAAGCTCGAGGACGTGAAGGAGTGGTTCAGCACTTACTACGGCGCGGCCAATGCCGTCGTGGTCGTCGCAGGCGACGTCGACGCCGACACGGCGTTCGCAAAGGTGAAGCACTACTTCGGCGACATTCCCGCCGGCCCGCCGGTCTCCCGTTACGACCAGTGGCCCGCCAGGCTCACCGAGGCGACTCGTCAGTCGGTCCACGACCGCGTGCCGCAGGCGCGCCTGATCCGC
>JAMPYE010000513.1 GCA_023700825.1 Thermoanaerobaculia bacterium
GCCTCCACGAGTCGCTCGGGGCGGCGCGCGTGCTCGGCGCGCTTTTCCGGTTGCAGCTCGATTTCGGCGACGGCAACCTGCGCGGCGGGCGGGAGGAGGAACTCGAGGTCGTGTCGATAATCCGCAAGCACAGGCCGGCGATCGTCTTCGCGCCGTATCCCGACGACCGACACCCCGACCACACGCGCACCGGGCGGCTCGTCACCGAGGCGAGTTTCTATGCGGGGCTGGCGAAGATCGAGACGGGGCAGGTGGCGCACCGGCCGCAGACCGTCGTCTACTACATGCAGAACTACGTGCAGCAACCGACCTTCATCATCGACATCACAGGGAGCCAGAAGAAGAAGATGGAAGCGCTCCGCTGCTACAAGTCGCAGTTCTACAACCCGAAGTCGAAGGAGAAGATGACCTTCATCGCGAAGAAGTCGTTCATCGACATGATCGAGGCGCGTGCGCGCCACTTTGGCGCGATGATCGGCGCGGAATTCGGGGAGGGCTTCCTGACGAAGCAGCCGCCGCGCGTCGACGACGTCGCGGCCGCCTTCCGCGGCAGGGAGGTCTGAGGTGAACGTCGGGATCACCTGTTACCCCACGGTCGGTGGCTCCGGGTTCGTCGCGACCGAGCTCGGCATCGACCTCGCGCGGCGCGGGCATACGGTTCACTTCATCAGCTACGCCCTGCCGACGCGTCTGACGCATCTCCACGAGCGGCTCCGGTTCCACGAAGTCGCGACGACGGCCTATCCGCTCTTCGGCGACTACCGCCCGTATACCCTTGCGCTCGCGTCGAAGATGGTGGAAGTCGCGCAGCACGAAAAGCTCGACGTGCTGCACGTGCACTACGCGATCCCGCACGCGATCTCCGCCTTCATCGCGAAGCAGATCCTCAACGGGATCGGCCCGAAGGTGATCACGACGCTCCACGGAACCGACATCACGATCGTCGGCCGCGACCCGAGCTACCTGCCGATCACGAAGTACGGCATCGACGTGTCCGACGGCGTCACGGCAGTGTCGAAATCGCTCCGCGACGACACGATCGCGAACTTTGGGACGACGAAGCCGATCGAGGTGATCCCGAATTTCATCGATCCGACGCGCTTCCACCGGCGCGAGGGCGAAGGGCCGTTCTTTTCCTGCGGGCGGAAGATCGTCTGTCACGCGTCGAACTTCCGGAAGGTCAAGCGGATCGAGGACGTGCTCGAGATCTTCCTCCGCGTGCAGAAGAGGGTGGCGTCGCGCCTCGTCATGCTCGGTGACGGCCCGGAGCGGCCGATGGCGGAGGCCTTCGTGCGCGAGCACGGCCTCGAGGACAGCGTGTACTTCATCGGGCACGTCGCGAACGTCGAAGAAGCGTTCGGCTCGGTCGACCTCTTCCTGCTTCCGTCGGAGACCGAATCGTTCGGAGTGGCGGCGCTCGAGGCGCTGGCGTCGGAGGTTCCGGTGATCGCGTCACGCGCAGGCGGGCTTCCGGAAGTCGTCATCGACGGAGAGATGGGTTATCTGCGGCCCGTGGGCGACGTTGACGGCATGGCAGAGCGGGCGATCGAGCTTCTCTCGAACGACGCGCTGCGCGAACGGATGGGCAAAGCTGGCCGCGCCTGGGCGATCGAGCAGTTCGACACCGCGAAGATCATCCCCCAGTACACCGACTACTACGAGAAGGTGCTGCTGGGGTAGGGCGAGGGGGGCTTGGTTGTTAGTTGTTAGACAAGCAGCGCGACGAGGTCGGTTTGTCTCGTCGAAGGAAGTGCAGAAGGCGGCTCTTGCGAGCCGCCTTCTTGTCGCTACCAGAAGTTTCTAACAACTAACGACTAACAACTAACAACTAACAACTAACAACTAACAACCGCCTCATTTGTGCTTGAACGCTCCCGTGATGTACTCCTGCGAGAATCCCGGCGCCACGCGCTGCTCGGTCGCATAGACGTAAAGCGCGGCGCGGTAGATGCCGCCGAGCGCCGTCGAGATGCACGCGAGGATGAGCCACCAGAGAATCGCGACCGCGAAGCCCGCAATCAGCGCGACGCCGTTGCCGATCGCGATGCCGATGACGATCGGGATGATCCCCGGGATCGCGAGCAGGAAGATGAAGAGGCCGATGCCGCCGCCTCCGACGAGCGACTCGCCCCAGGTCTTCTTGATCAGGTTCACCGACTGCTTGATCGAGTCGACGACGGAGCGCTCCTCGAAGATCATCACCGGAACGATGAAGAAGGTCGCGATTGCCCACGCCGCCTCGCCGAGCGAGACGAAGAGCCGGGTCAGGCCCTTCAGCTTGTCGCGCAGGATCTGTGCGAGCAGGCCGACCGTCGCCGAGATCGCGGCCCAGAGCGCGATGCGACCGAGATGACGCATCGAGGCGGCAATGCCATCGCTCACCGTGGGGTCGCCGCCGTCGAGCCGCATCTTTGCGCAGTGGATCACCGCGACGTTGAAGAACAGGCCGACGAACCAGGAGAGGAAGTACCAGACGAAGAGGACGGCGTAGCCGATGATCTCGCTCATCGTGCCCTGTCCCGCCGATTCGAGAATCGCGCGGAACACGCCCATGAAGAATCCCCCGCCGATCATCAGCGCGAACACGAAGATCATCGAGATCCCGGACAGGACGGGAAAAATCAGGATCTCCTTGTCGGCCTGGAGGATGGCGAGGGACTGGCGGAAGATCCCGTAACTGCGGCGAAAGACGTCGAACATGGCGATCGGTTCTCCGTGATTCTGTCGTTGACCTGGTGACGCGCCGGCGCGCTCACTCGCGCAGCCGCCCCGCGCTTCATTGTGTTCGGTACGAGCGAAGTTTACGCGATCCGCATCGCAGTAGCATCGTGAGGCGATCGCGCGGACCGCCTTTCGTGCCTGCCCCCGCTTGTGCGGGCGTAGACTCGCGTGGATCCCGAAGCGAGGTGACGCGATGCGAGCGATTCTGCTGACTCTCTGTGCGATGGCCCTGACCACCAGTCTCCATGCGGGAGAGCCGAGCCCGATCGACCGGAACCTCGAAGCGTGTATCGACCGCGACCCGTCGACGGCGGGGATGGTCGAGTGCATCGACGAGGCCTTCGCGGCCTGGGACGAAGAGCTGAATGCCGCGTACCAGGCGGTTGCGAAGTTGCTCACGCGGGAGCAGAGGGACGCGCTGAAGACCGCACAGCGGCAGTGGCTCGCCTGGCGTGACGCCGAGTTCGCGATGCTCGACGCCATCTACGCGACCCGCGAAGGAACGATGTACCTTCCGATGGCGGCGGGCGACAGGATGGAAGTCGTGAAGGCGCGTGCGGTGGAGCTTCGCGGCTACGAGTCACTTCTGAAGATCGACGGGTAGAGTGGGAGAATGCCGGGCAACCAGAACCTCGATGCCGGCTTCGACCGCCGAAGTGGCAGAAGTCTTTCCGGATCCGGTCGTGACCTCACCCGACCGACGCGGTCGAAGAACGGAAGACGGCTCTTGAGATGAATTTGCCATTATTGGTGTAAAAATGGTCATTGCGTCTCGAATTTTGTTGGAATATGAGTCGAATGCACTGATGTTTTTTGGGGTGAGTGTAAGAAACTCAAGTTCGTAACAAGGAGGAAGATGCCATGGTAAACACGCTCATTCGCTTGAACCCCTTCCAGGAGATGCGTCGGCTGCAGGATGAGTTCAAC
>JAMPYE010000514.1 GCA_023700825.1 Thermoanaerobaculia bacterium
GAGGCGGCACTTCGCGTCGCGCGCAGTCAGGAGTGCCCCCGCCACATCAGCCCGCTCATCGCGTCTCGCCTCATCGCCTCGCCTCTCCTCTCGGAATAGTTTCCCTTCTCCTCGCGTAAGCAACCTCGCGAGGCGCGCGCCTCCGTGTAAATCGTGGAACGCAATCCTGAACTGATTCGCAGCCTCCGCCAGCACGTCGCGAAGACGCGTGAGGTCGCTGCCGTCGTTTCCCGGCTCGAGGGCGGGCGCATCAACGTCACGAGCGCGTCTCCCGAGGCGCGCGCGCTGCTGCTCGCGTCAATCGCCGAAGTCACGGGCAGACGGCTCGTCGTGGTCGTCCCGTCGGACGCGCGCCTCACGGAGCTCGAGCACTCGCTGCGACTCTTCCATGAGCGCGGCGAGCGCGTGATGGTCTACCCGGCGCCTTCGCTCTCGCCTTACCAGGACGTCGACCCTTCGCTCGCGGTGCAGCGTGACGAGATCCGCGCCCTCGCGAGCCTCCTCGCGGGCGAAGTCGACATCCTCGTCGTCCCGGCGCGTGCCCTCTACAACCGCGTCCCCTCGCCCGATGCGCTCGCGGCCCGGGTGGTCCGGTTCGAGTCGGGCACGGAGATCGATCCTCGCGGACTCGTCGAGCGCCTCGTGGAGAACGGCTATACGAGGACCGACCTGGTCGGCGAGATCGGCGAATTCGCTTTTCGTGGCGGGATCATCGACCTCTTTCCCCCGAACCTCGAGCAACCGGTGCGCATCGAGCTCTTCGGCGACACCATCGAGTCGATCCGTCATTTCGAGATCGACACGCAGCGCTCGGGCGAAGCCGTCGAGAGCCTCGCCATCGATCCACTCTTCCATTTCGATCTCTCGAAGAAGACGCGCGACTCGCTCGCGCAGCGCCTTTCCGTCGACTTCAACGATCCGCTCTACCGCTACGACCTCTCTGAGAAGATCGACAAGCTCCAGGAGACGGGCCGGTTTCCGGGAATCGAGTCGTGCGCGCACATCGCGGCCGGAAGTGTCTCCCTGACCGGGTTCCTCGCCGCGCACGGCGACTGGATGGTCGTTCCGATGGAGCCGGGCGAGATCGAGGGATCGCTCGACAAGTACGACCAGATGCTGCGATCGGAGTACGACGCGGCCACCGCGCGCGGCCGAGCCGTCTATGCGCCCGACAAGCTCCTCACTCCGCCGGACGAGATCCACGCCTGGGTCGGCGCCGCGCCTCTCGCTCTCTCGTCGATGCACGTCTCCGACTCCGGCCGCGAGGAGATCCGCCTGCGCGCGCCCGAGTCGCCGCGCTTCGTGAACCGCCTCGGCGAGCTTGCCCCGGAGCTCGAGAAGGCGCGCGAGGCGGGCTACCGCGCGGTCCTTTTCATCACGACGCGCGGCGGGCGGGAGAAGGCCGAACGCCTGCTCCGCGAGTTCTCGATCCCGTACGAGGACAACCCGCCTTCGCCCGGCGAAGCTCTCGCCGTGACGGGCGGCACCCTGCCCTCCGGCTTCATGTTCGAGCCCGCGAAGATCGCGATCCTCTCGGAATGGGACCTCTTCGATCCTCCGACTCACCGCAAGACCGCGCCGAAACGGAGGACGAGCGACGCATTCCTCTCGGACCTCCGCGACCTCAAGGTCGGCGATTTCGTCGTCCACGTCGACCACGGCGTCGGGATGTTCCGCGGCCTGCAGCGCATCCCGTTCGGCGAGGCGGAGCGAGAGGTGATGGAGATCGAGTACTCCGCGAAGGGCAAGCTCCTCCTGCCGATGGAGAGCCTCCACCTCGTGCAGAAGTACTCGGGCGGCGCCGACGCGCCCCCGAAGCTCGACAAGCTCGGTGGCACCGCGTGGGCGCGAACCAAGGCCTCGGTCCGAAAGGCGATGCGCGACATGGCCGACGAGCTGATCAAGCTCTACGCCACGCGCCGCATGATCGGCGGGCACGCGTTCGCCACGGACACGCCGTGGCAGAAGGAGTTCGAGGACGCCTTCGAGTTCGACGAAACCGAGGACCAGGCGGCGGCGATCGACGACGTGAAGAACGACATGGAGTCGCGCAAGCCGATGGACCGCCTCCTCTGCGGCGACGTCGGTTACGGCAAGACCGAGGTCGCGATGCGCGCCGCGTTCAAGGCGGCGATGGACGGCAGGCAGGTCGCCGTGCTCGCCCCGACGACGATTCTCGCCTACCAGCACTACCGCACATTTCTCCGCCGATTCGCCTCCTTCCCCGTGCAGATCGAGCTGCTCTCGCGGTTCCGCTCACCGAAGGAGCAGAAGGAGATCGCAGCGAAGGTCGCCGCGGGAGAGATCGACATTCTCATCGGCACGCATCGCCTTCTCTCGAAGGACGTTCAGTGGCGCGACCTCGGCCTGCTCGTCGTCGACGAGGAGCAGCGCTTCGGAGTCGCGCAGAAGGAGCGTCTCAAAGCGTTCAAGAAATCGGTCGACGTTCTCGCGATGTCGGCGACGCCGATTCCGCGCACTCTTCACATGTCCCTGACCGGGATCCGCGACATCAGCGTCATCGAGACGCCGCCGAAGGACCGCCTCGCGATCCAGACGGCGATCGTCTCGTGGAACGACGAGCTGATCAGCGAGGCGATCCAGTTCGAACTCGCGCGCGGCGGGCAGGTCTTCTTCGTCCACAACCGCGTCGACACGATCTACGAGATGAAGCACTACCTCGAAACGCTGATTCCCGGGCTGCGGGTGATCGTCGGGCACGGCCAGATGGAGGAGAAGGAGCTCGAGCGCTCGATGATGGCGTTCATCGAGCGGAAGCACGACGTACTGCTCGCGACGACGATCATCGAGAACGGCATCGACATCCCCGCCTGCAACACGATGCTGATCGCGCACGCAGAGCGCTTTGGCCTCTCCCAGCTCTACCAGCTCCGCGGACGCGTCGGCCGCTCCGACCGCCTGGCTTTCTGCTACCTGCTCGTCCCGTCGGAGAAAGCGCTCTCGAGCGACGCGCGCAAGCGCCTCGCCGCGATTCAGGAGTTCGCCGACCTCGGCGCCGGCTTCCGCATTGCGGCACGGGACCTCGAGATCCGCGGCTCGGGCAACATCCTCGGCGGCGAACAGTCGGGACAGATCGCCGCCGTAGGATTCGAGATGTACTGCAAACTGCTCGAGGAGGCCATCGCCGAGCTCCGCGGCGAGAAGGTCGAGGAGATCGTCGAGACCTCGATGAGCCTCGGCATCAACATCTACATTCCGCGCGACTACGTCGCTGACGAGAACCTCCGGATGATGTTCTACAAGAAGATCGCGTCGGCGAAGGACGAGGAGCGCCTCGGCGCGATCCGCGCCGAGATGCGCGATCGCTTCGGCGCGGTGCCCGACGACGTCGACCGGCTCCTCGACTTCGTTCGCCTCAAGCTCCGGGCGCAGAGCATCGGCGTCCAGAGCGTCGCGCGCGAAGGGAAGCAGATCGCGCTTCGCTTCAGCGCCGGCGCGAAGATCGATCCCAACCGCCTGCTCCTGCTCCTCGGCGAGATGCCCCATGCGAAGTTCTCGCCGAGCGGCGTCCTTTCGTTCACCACCACCGAGAGCGGCACCTCCCTCCTCGGCGCGATCGGCAGCGTGCTCGGACGGCTCGAGGCGGCGTAGGGTGTCGATGTCTTGTGTGGCGCA
>JAMPYE010000515.1 GCA_023700825.1 Thermoanaerobaculia bacterium
CGCACCGCACCGAGCACATCATCACCGTCGAGGACCCGATCGAGTTTCTCCACCGTGACAAGAAGTCGATCGTCAACCAGCGCGAGGTCGAGGTCGACACCAAGTCGTTCTCGCAGGCGTTGCGAAGCGCTCTTCGCCAGGACCCCGACGTCATCCTCGTCGGCGAGATGCGCGACTACGAGACGATCGAAACGGCGCTGACCGCCGCGGAGACCGGCCACCTCGTTCTGTCGACGCTTCACACGATGGACGCCACCGAGACGGTCAACCGAATCATCTCGGTCTTCCCGCCGCACCAGCAGAAGCAGATCCGGCTGCAGCTCGCGGCGGTGCTCAAGGCGGTCGTCTCGCTCCGCCTCCTCCCGCGCGCCGACGGCCTCGGCCGCGTGCCGGCAGCGGAGGTCATGGTCGCGACCAACTACATCCGCGACTGCATCGAGAACAAGGAGAAGACGAAACTCATCAAGGACGCGATTGCGTCCGGCACCTCGCAGTACGGGATGCAGACGTTCGATCAGTCGATCTACATCCTCTACAAGAACGGGCTCATCACGCTCGAAGAGGCTCTGCGCCGCTGCTCGAACCCCGACGAGTTCAAGCTCAAGATCCAGGGCATCCAGTCGACCGCCGACCAGTCGCGCGAAGAGATGGATGCGCAGCTCTCCATCCCGTCCGACGCCGACCCGTTCTCGGACGAGTCGCCGTTCGACTTCTCGAACCAGACGTAGCGATTCTGCCGTGGTGGAACGAAGAGGCGGGGAAGGTCCCCGCCTTTTCAATTTCAGGACCGGTGGACTGGAGAACCGAAATGTCGAATGTCGATTGTCGAATGAAGAATGAAGAATTTGAACGACCTGCACGGCGCAGTACGGCCGCTCGCGGCCGCCTTTCATTCTTCATTCGACATTTCGGTTTCGGTGCGGCCGTGAATCTTCGTTCGATTTCGGTGCGGCCATGAGCCTCCGCCTCGTGCCACCGAAGGACGAAGCGGCCGCCTACGCCGTCGCCCTCCGACTCCTCAACTACCGCTTCCGCTCGGAAGGGGAGTTGAGGAGGCGTCTGCGCGAGAAGGAGTTCGACGCCGAGGTCATCGACGGGACGATCGAAAAACTCCGGCGGGAAGGATGGATCGACGACGCCCGCTTTGCGGCCCACTACGCCCTCACGCTTCTGCGGAAGAAGAAGGGGCGGCGCCGGATCGAGTCGGACCTGCGTGAGTATGGTGTGGATGCCTCCGTGGCAAGACAGGCGATCGCGGAAGCGGGGGAGGATCTGCCGGAAGAGGCGGCGATCGACGCCCTCCTCGCGAAGAAGGCGGCGGCGCTCGAGAGGCGTCTCGGCCCTGCGTTTCTCGAGGACGAGGCGGCACGAAAGAAACTCGCTGCGTATTTGTTTTCCCAGGGTTACGATGCGCCGGCGGTTTTTGCGGCCATCGATCGGTACCGGCGCGCGGGCAAGAAACAATGAATGCAGAACGCAGAATGCTGAAAGGGAGAATGTAGAAAGGGAGCCGGAGCGAAAGGTGCGTCGCCCCTTTCCTCATTCTTCCGTTCGGCATTCTGCGTTCTGCATTCGATGAGTTGGAGATCCTATGTGGACCACCAGAGAAGTTCGTGAGGCGTTCCTGTCGTACTTCGAGTCGAAAGGGCATCGCCGCGTGGCGAGCTCGTCGCTCGTCCCCGCGGGCGACCCGACGCTGCTCTTCACGAACGCCGGCATGAACCAGTTCAAGGACTGCTTCCTCGGGCGCGAGAAGCGCGACTACACGCGCGCGACGACCTCGCAAAAATGCGTCCGCGCAGGCGGCAAGCACAACGACCTCGAGAACGTCGGCCGCACCGCGCGCCATCACACCTTCTTCGAGATGCTCGGCAACTTTTCCTTCGGCGACTACTTCAAGAAGGACGCGATCCAGTACGCGTGGGACCTCGTGGTGAACGTCTACGGCCTCGAGGTCGAGCGTCTCTGGTTCTCAGTCTACGAAGGCGACGACAAGGTGCCCGCGGACGAAGAGGCCGCGCGCCTTTGGATCGAGGCGGGTGCCGACCCTTCGCGCGTGCTGCGATTCGGGCGCAAGGACAACTTCTGGCAGATGGGCGACACCGGCCCCTGCGGCCCCTGCTCCGAGATCCACTACTTCCGCGGCAGCGACATGTCGAAGAACGTCGCCTCGCTCGTCAACGGTGAAGGCGACGACACGATGGAGATCTGGAACCTGGTCTTCATGCAGTACGAGCGCGACGCCAGCGGCGTACTGACCCCGCTCCCGGCCCCTTCGGTAGACACCGGCGCGGGTCTGGAGCGCATCGCGGGCGTGCTGCAGAAGGTCGACTCGAACTACGACATCGACCTCTTCAAGACGCTCGTGCATCGGATCGAGGCGCTGGGGAGGCACAAGTACGCCGGCTCCTGGACGGACGACATGGACGTCGCGGTTCGCGTGCTCTGCGACCACGCCCGCTCGGCGTCGTTCCTCATCGCGGACGGTGTGATGCCGTCGAACGAGGGGCGCGGCTACGTACTGCGCCGCATCATCCGTCGCGCGATCCGTTTCGGACGCAAGTTCCCGGAGCCGGTGCTGCTCACCTCGCTCGTCGACACCGTCGTCGACGCGATGGGTGACGCCTATCCCGAGCTCGAGAAGCGCCGGAAGCTGGTCCACGAGACGTTAGGCAGCGAGGAGGAGCGTTTCGGCAAGACGCTCTCGACCGGCGCGGAGCGCGTCGGCCAGGCGATCGACGACGTACGCAAGCACGGCCAGCGCGCGATCGACGGCGCCGAGGTCTTCCGCCTCTACGACACCTACGGCATCCCGATCGACCTGATCGCGGAGATGGCCGAGGAAGAAGGCGTCTCGATCGACCGCGAGGGGTTCGAGAAGCAGATGGGCGAGGCGCGAAAGCGCGCGAAGGCGGCCTCGAAGTTTCAGGCCGCGGACGTCGCCGTCTACCAGCGAATCGCCGATCGCGCCGGCAAGCCGGAGTTCGTCGGCTACGAGAACTACGTCGGGGTGAAGAGCAAGGTCGTCGCGCTCGTCGCCGCCGGTTCGGAGCAGGGCGAGCTCGCGCATGGCGCGGAGGGGGAGATCGTCCTCACGCCGACGCCGTTCTACGCCGAGTCGGGCGGGCAGATCGGCGACGGCGGCAAGATCGAGTGGAAGGGCGGCCACGCCGAGGTCCTCGACACGCAGAAGCCTGTCGGCGATCTCGTCGTCTCGCACATCCGCGTGATCGAGGGGACGATCCGGGCAGGCGAGATGGTGGAAGCCTCCGTGCCGCTGCAGACGCGCCTCGACACGACGGCGAACCACACCGCGACGCACCTGCTGCACAAGGCTCTCAAAGACTATCTCGGAGACACGGTGAGCCAGGCGGGATCGATGGTCGCGCCCGACAGGCTGCGCTTCGACTACACCTTCAACCGCCCGCTCGAGGACGACGAGATCCGCGATCTCGAGCGGATCGTCAACGAGAAGATCCGCGAGAACCTCGGCGTCACGAAGACCGTGATGGGAATCGAGGACGCGAAGAAGAGCGGCGCGGTCGCGATGTTCGGCGAGAAGTACGGAGAGGAAGTGCGCGTCGTCGCCGCGGGCGACTGGTCGCGCGAGTTCTGCGGCGGCTGCCACGTC
>JAMPYE010000516.1 GCA_023700825.1 Thermoanaerobaculia bacterium
ACATAGTGAATCCGAATCGAGAATCAGAGAATTGAGAGATGGCCGGTCGAGCGGGCGAATCCGATGGACACGAACGGTAGCGCTCACCGGGTCGGCTCGCACCACCGCTCCCTCGTGTTTCGACCCCGATCGAGATAAGAAATGGGAGACCTGGCGGTCTCCCATCTCTCGATTCTCAATTCGCAATTCTCAGTTCACTCCGTCAGGAGTGCAGCACTCCCGCGAGCTTCTCGATCTTGAAGGCCTCGATCACATCGCCGACCTTGACGTCCTGGAACCGCTCGAGCCCGATGCCGCACTCGAAGCCTTCCTTGACCTCCGACACGTCCTGCTTGAAGTGGCGGAGCGAGGCGATCTTGCCCTCGAAGATGACGCGGTTGTCGCGGAGGAGGCGGACGTTCGCCGTGCGCGGGATGAGCCCCTCTCGCACGAAGCAGCCGGCCACGGTTCCCGACTTCGGCACCTTGAACGTGTCGCGAACTTCGGCCCGGCCCTGGAACGCTTCCTTGAGGGTGGGCTCGAGCAGGCCCGTCATCGCCAGCCTCAGTTCGTCGAGCAGCTCGTAGATGACGGTATGGAGCCGGATGTCGACCCCTTCCTTCTCGGCGAGCTCCTGTGCGTCGCGCTGCGGACGGACGTTGAAGCCGATGACGATGGCTTCCGACGCGGACGCCAAAAGGACGTCGTTCGTGCTGATCGCGCCGACCGAGGAGTAGAGGATCCGGATGCGGACCTGGGTGTTCGAAAGCTTCGAGATCGCGTCGTTGAGCACCTCGACGGAGCCCTGAACGTCGCCCTTGATGATGATGTTCAGGTCCTTGAGGCTGCCTTCCTGCATCTTCTCGAAGAGCTGGTCGAGAGACATCTTCGGTGCCTTGGTGAGCGCAGCCTCGCGGACGCGCATCTGGCGCATCTCGCCGATCATGCGCGCCTGCGCGGCCTCGTCGACGACGAGGAACGTGTCGCCGGCGTTCGGGATGTCCTCGAAGCCGGAGACGCTGACGGGGGTCGCCGGACCGGCTTCCTTGATGCGTTCGCCGCGGTCGTTCGTCATTGCACGAACGCGGCCGCTCGCTGCGCCGGAGAAGAAGTAGTCGCTGATCCGAAGCGTGCCGTCCTGAACGAGGATCGTCGCCTGAATGCCGCGACCTGCGTCCTTCTTCGCCTCGAGCACGACGCCGCGGGCGGAGAGCTCGGGCGTCGCCTTGAGGTCGAGCATTTCGGCGGTGAGCAGGATCATCTCGAGCAGATCGTCGATCCCCTGCTTCTGCTTGGCGGACACTTCGACCGAGACCACTTCGCCGCCCCACTGCTCGACGAGCACGCCTGCCTCGCTCAGCTCGCGGCGCACCTTCTCGACGTTGGCGTTCGGCTTGTCGATCTTGTTGATCGCCACGATCATCGGCACGCCGGCCGCCTTCGCGTGGCTGATCGCTTCCTTCGTCTGCGGCATGACGCCGTCGTCGGCCGCGACGACCAGGACGACGATGTCCGTCGCCTGCGCGCCACGGGCGCGCATCATCGTGAAGGCTTCGTGGCCGGGGGTGTCGAGGAACACGATCTTCTTGCCGCGCTTCTCGATCTGATAGGCGCCGATGTGCTGCGTGATGCCGCCGGCCTCGCCCTCGGCCACCTTCGTCTCGCGGATGGCGTCGAGCAGCGACGTCTTGCCGTGGTCGACGTGGCCCATGACGGTGATGACCGGTCCGCGTCCCTGCGCGGCCTTCGAGTCGCTCTTCGCAGCGAACTTCTCGAGCGTCTCGAGCTCGTACGCCTCTTCGAACGTCACGAGCTCGATCTCGACGCCGAGCTCACGCGCGACCTGCTGCGCGAGCTCCGCACCGAGCGGCGCGTTGATCGACAGCATCATGCCGCGCTTGAGCATCAGGTGCTTCATCAGGTCGTTGGCCTTGACGCCGATCTTGTCGGCGAGGTCCTTGACGGTGACTCCCTCGGATACGGTCAGCTTGGCCTCCGGCTTCTGGAACGCAAGCGCCTTGTCACCGCGGGGCGACTGCTGCTTGCGGGAGTCGCGACGGGTCGACGGCGCGTGCTTGCGCGCCGGGGTCGAGTCGCCTTCTCCTCGCTGGGCCGGCGTGATCTCCACGCCGTCCTCGTCCAGGACCGCGGTGGCCGAGAACGGCCCCTTGGTAAAGATCCTCGCGTCCTCGTCGCTCGTCGTGGTCGAGCGGCGACCGCGCTTGCCTGTGGTCTTCTTCTTGTCCGGCCTTTCGTCTTCGTCGACACGGCGGCGACGGATGCCCATCGCATCCATCCCCGGCGCCGGCGGGGCCATGGGGCCACCGGGTGCGGCTGGTCGGGTCGACATGCCGCCCGGGCGCGAGGTGGTCGCCGGCCTGGTGCCGGTCGGGCGAACAGGCTGGCCCGGAGTCGCAGGCCTGGTGCCCGGAGCGGGACGCGTCGGCAACGCCTGAAGGGCAGAGCCCTGGTAATTCGGTCGCGGTGCGACTTCGCGACGCGCGCGGGGACCTGTCGGTCCGGTGACCGAGCGGCGCCCCGACGGCGCGTGATGCGGAGCGGCGGGCTCCGCAGGAGCCGCAGGTGCGGCTGGCGGTGCAGCGGCAGCGGGCGCTTCCGGAGCGGCGGGCTCGACCTCCGGCGGCGGCGCCGGAGCTTCCTCCGCGACAGGGGCGGGAGGCGTGACGATCGCACGAGGCGGCGAGACTCGCCGCGCCGGCTTCGGCGGCTCGGTGGCGGCGCGCGCCTGCTCGGCCGCTTCCGCTTCCGCGGCCTCGAGGAACTCCTGGATCACCGGACCCTGGGTCGCGGTTTCTTCCTTCGGCGGAGCTGCCGCAGCACCCTTCTTCGCCGGCTGCACGATCGGACGCGGCGGCTTGACGACCTTCTGCTTCGGTGCGACCTCAGCCACCGGCGCCTCTTCGCGCATGATCACGCTCTTCGAACGGGTCGTGAGCTTCTTGCCCGAGCGCAGAGCTTCGATCTCGGCGGGCCCGAGCGCAGACTCAGAGCTGTCCACCTCGACCCCCAGCGACTGGAGCTTGAAGATCAGATCCTTGTCGGAGATCTTCATCAGCTTCGCCAGATCACTGACGCGTACCTTTTTAGCTGCCGGCATCCAGATTCACTCCTTCGGTTTACCCAACATCAACTGCTCGACGGGAGAGGGCTAGCAGAGGATCACGACTCGCGCCCCGCTTCCTCTTCGACCTCGGCCGCGACCGGATCTTCTTCACCGGACTCGTCCTCGGCCACGGCGCCTTCTTCTTCTTCGTCGCCGTATTCCTCGTCGCCGTACTCTTCGTCGTCGTCCGAGTACTGCCCCTCGTCCTCATCGGCCGAGTCGAACGAGCGCGCGGTGTCGATGATCGCCGCGGCAGTCTCGAGGTCGATCCCCTCGATGGCCGCAAGATCCTCCGGCGTCGCGTTCAGGATCGAGTCGAGGTCGTCGTAACCGGCGCCCTCGAGCAGATCCGTGATCTCTTCGCCGAGACCCTCGATGTCGCGGACGCTCGTCTCTTCGCGGGCTTCGGCCAGAGCGGCCTGCAGCATCTGCGAGAGGGCGTCGGCAACCTCGTCCTTGACCTCTTCCTCGGACTTGATGTCGATCTTCGCGCGGATCAGGTCGGCCGCGAGCCGGAC
>JAMPYE010000517.1 GCA_023700825.1 Thermoanaerobaculia bacterium
CACCGCGACGGGGCCTCCCGGCGAGAGGAGCTCGCCCGGCTCGGCGAGCTTCTCGGTGACGACGCCGTCGATCGGAGAGACGATCGTCGCGTCGGCGATCTGCTGCTCGAGCTGCGCGATGCGCGCGTCGACGCTCGCGAGGCGCGCGCGTGAGGCGTCCTTCTCCTCGGAGCGAAACCCCGAGCGGAGGCGCGAGAGCGACTGGTTGATCGCGTCGACGCGCGCGCGAAGCGTGTCGCGGCGCGTCTTCGCGTCGTCGCGCGACTTCGTCGTGCCCGAGCCGCGCTCGAGCAGCGCCTCGAACCGGTCGTAGTCGCGCTGCGCGCCGGCGAGATCGGACTCGGCCGAGCGGAGCTGCGCTTCCATCTCGCGGATGTCCTCGTCGCGCGCGCCTTTCATCCGGAGACGGAGCTCGGCGTCGGCGGCTTCGCGCTCGGCGCGCGCCTGGCGCAGCGCGAGCTCGAGGTCGACCGTCTCGATTCTGGCGACCACCGCGCCGGCCTTGATCGCGTCCCCTTCGGACACGGCGACCGACTCGACCCGCCCGGCGATTTTCGCCGAGAGGCGGACGTCGGTTGCCTCGACGTAGCCCGACGCGCTGATCAGGTACGGGTCCTCCGTTGCGTTGCACGACGCGAGAAGGAGCAGCGTGAGAGCTGGAAGGAAGATACGGCGCATGTCACCTCCGGGTGCGCGCGCGCCGCGGCTCCGCCGCGAGGCCGCGCACCATCAGTTCTTCGACGTGTGAGAGATAGTCGTCGGCCAGGGGCATGTCGGTGCCGACGGGAAGGCTGGCAATCTTCGCCTTGCGGAAGCGCTCGGTCGAGAAGAAGAACATGAGGCTTCCAACGAGCCCGAGGTGCGTCGCGAAGGGATTCACCCGACGGAAGTCGCCCGAGTCCATCCCGGCTTCGACGATCGATCGCACCGTTCCGAAGAGCCCCAGGAAGTGCGGAAGCGTGGAGTCGTCGATGTGCTCCCCGCCCGACAGCACCTCGCGAAGGATCATCTGCGGCAGGCCCGGGTGGGCGACGACCATTCGCCCGATCTCGCGGATTACCTCGCGCAGCCGCGCGTCGGGAGGCGCGTTGCTCTCGCGGATCGCGCGCAGCCCGTCGCTCATGCTGCCGAAGACGAGGTGGAGAATCTCGGCGTAGAGGCCGGCCTTTCCGCCGAAGTGGTAGTTGATCAGCGCCTTGTTGACGCCCGACCGTGCGGCGATCTGGTCGACGCTCACGCCGTCGAAGCCGTGCTCGGCGAAGAGGTCGGTGGCGGCCAGGACGAGTGCCTCGCGGGTGGCGGCGGAGTCGTGCACGCGGCGCGCGGGGGGGCGGCGCTTCGGTGCCTTTCCTGTCGCCCGCGCCGCGGGTGCCGAGCTCCCGCGGCGCTTCGATTTCGGTGTTCTCGCGCTCATCATCAATGAAACAACCGTTTTAAACATATGTTCAATTCGTGGTCGTTGTCAAGGACTGCATTCGGCATGCCGCCCGGGCTCGTCGCCGCCGAAAGTGACCTTCGCGCGACGGTGCGCCGGCCGACGCAGGAGTGCGTTTCTGCCCCGCCTGCTCGTCGCCTCTCGCCTCTCGCCTTCCGCCTGCCTCGCCCCGCATTCGCCACATCGCCTCGATCCCACTACAATTGGCGGGTCCGCGCGCCCCAGCGGGCGCCGGCCGCAAAGCTCATGTTCTGCCTCGTCGCGAGGTTCGAAGGCCGAGAGTTCAAGTTCCCGATTCCGCGGGAGCGCGTCCGGCTGGGCGCTTCTCTGAATTCCGACCTTCCACTTCCCGTCCCCGGCGTCTCTCGCTCGCATGCGTGGGTGGAGCCGGTCGAGGGAGGAATCCGCCTCGAGGATGCAGGGTCACGCAACCGGCTGATCGTCGACGGAACACGGCTAGACTCGGTGACGCTCCGGCCCGGCGACGCGGTTCAGGTAGGCCGCGCGATCGTCTCTCTCGAAGAAGTATCCACGGGCGACTTCGACCTCGCCATCCGGTCGAGCGAGTCGCCGAGGAAGCACGTGAGCGACGCGACTTCGGAGTCCGACGGGCTCGGCGTCTCCGGACGCGGCTCGCCGTCGGAGATCCTCCGCCTCGTCCGCGCGATCGAATCGTCTGGTTCGCCATCCGAGGCTCTCGCCGGGGCGGCGCAGCTGCTCGGCGCGCAGGCGATCGTCCTCTTCTCGCTCACCGAAGGAAACGAGATCGCGTTCGATGCAATCGGGAGCGACATCACCGACGGTCTGATGCTCTCGTGCCTCGAGCAGCGCTGTGCGTCGAAGGAACAACACCCGATAACCACCCGCGTCGGCGAGTCGAGCTCGCTGCTCTGCGCGATGCTCGGACCGAAGGCCACGCGCGGCGTCGCCGCGCTGATCCGCCGCCCCACGGTCGAGCGCTGGGAAGAGGAGCTTCTGCAGTTCGTCATCTCGAAACTCCCGGGAGGCGCCGCGAAGAACGGCGCCAAGACTCCGGTGAAGCCGAAGGAGCGCCGCCCACTCATGGTGCCCCCGGGCATGGTCGTCGGCGAGTCGGCCGCGTTCCGCGACCTGATGTCGAGAATCGAGGGAGCGGTCGCGTCGAAGATGGACGTGCTCCTGCTCGGGGAGACAGGCACAGGCAAGGAGTTCTTCTCGCGGATGATCCACTCGTCGGGCGCGACCGCGAGCGGCCCTTTCGTCGCGATCAACTGCGCCGCGATCCCGACCGACCTGCTCGAGGCCGAGCTCTTCGGCGTGAAGGCGAGATACGCCACCGGCGTCGACGCGCGCGTCGGGCGCTTCATCCAGGCCGATGGGGGGTCGATCTTCCTCGACGAGATCGGCGAGCTGGCCGAGCCGCTGCAGGCGAAGATGCTGCGAGTTCTGCAGGAGCGCGAGGTTCTGCCGCTGGGCGCCCAGGAGCCTCGGCACATCGATCTGCGCGTCATCGCGGCATCGAACCGCGATCTCCTCGCGCTCGTCGACCAGGGACGCTTCCGCCGCGACCTCTACTACCGTCTCGCGGGGCTAGAGTTCCGCCTCCCGCCGCTGCGCGAGCGCCCCGACGACATTCCGGCGCTGGCGCTGTCGTTCCTCGAGCGCTTCTCGCAGGAGCAGCAGAAGACGATCCGCGGCATCAGCCGGCGCGCGCTCGAGTTGATGCTGGCTCACGACTGGCCCGGCAACGTGCGCGAGCTCCAGAACGAGGTCGCCCGTGCGGTGCTGCACTGCCACGACGGTGGAATCCTGCGCACCGAGCACTTCCCGTCCGTGCTGCGAGCTCTCCAGGCGGGGCACGCGCGGAATCCCGAGGCGGCGGCACCGGAAGAAACTCCCCCGCCTCCCGTCGCGGCGCCGCAGCCTCCGGGGAGCGTGATCACCGAGCCGATTCCTCCGCTGGCGCTGCAGGGGCGAGTCGAGGCCGTGGAGCGCGAGGAGATCCGGCGCGCGCTCGATTCCACCGGCGGCAACAAGACCGCCGCCGCGCGACTGTTAGGCATCACGCGCAACGGCCTCGCGCTCAAGATGAAGCGCCTCGGGATCGACGAGATCGTGGAGGCGTAGTTGCGAACGCGGAATGCGAAACGCGGAATGCGAAATGCGAATCGCTTGATCGAGCTGATTCCGCTTCGCGAGCGGCGCG
>JAMPYE010000024.1 GCA_023700825.1 Thermoanaerobaculia bacterium
GCTCGGCACTGCGCCCTGAGTGTCCATGTCGAACCTCCCTGCTTCAGTTGCCAGGTACGTGCTGCAGAGAACGTACGGTTCCGCCTATTCGAGTGAAGAGGATTCCGTGCAGTGTACAGGTTCGTGGATCAAATCTCAGCCGCGTCGTCGTGCCAGGGCGGGAGAAGCTTCACGAGCACCCAGAGGATCACGAACGGCAGGACCATCAGGACGATCGAGGGGAGCATCCCCTCGCGCGTCGCGAAGCCCATCTTGTAGCTCGTGTACCCAAGGAAGCTCTTCGAGAACAGCTGGCCTCCGATGACGACGTTCCACCGCATCGCGAAGATGCCGATGAGCGTGAGGATGGTCGCGGTGACGTAGATGCCCTTGCGCGCGTTCTCCGAGAACTTCACGATCTGCGTCATCGCGAGGAGCCCGATCGGCACGAGCGTTCCGGCGATGATCTGGATGAGCACCTGCGAGGTCCACAGCTTCGTCTGCACCATGAAGTCGAGGCTCTTGAACGACTCGTCGGCCTCGTAGATGCGGTGAATGAGGTCGAGCATCTCGAGCGAGAAGTCGATGATGAAGGCGTACATGAGGTAGCGCGCGATCGTGTCGACGCACGGCATGCTGATCTCGGTACCGTTGAACTTCGAGATCACCATGTACATCAGCATCACGAGCGCGATGCCGGAGACGATCGCCGAGAAGAGGAAGACGATCGGCATCAGCGGTGTCGACCACCACGGGTTGGCCTTGACGGAGCCGAAGAGGAAGCCGACGTAGCCGTGCAGGAGGAACGCCGAGGGGATTCCGACGATCGTGATGAAGTACGACAGCTTGTCGTCGATTCTCAGCGCGCGCTCGCTGATGTCGTCGCTCCAGAGCGCCATCGCGCGATAGAGCGTGCGACGCCAGCCTGTCGACTCCCGCGCCATCAGGACGATGTCGCGCCGGTAGTCGAGCCAGATCTCGAGCACGAGGACCGCCATCAGGTACCAGAGGTAGACGAAGCCGAACATCGCCATCGCGGAGTTCATGTGCGGCGTCAGGTACATCTGGAACGAGCGCTCGGGATGGCCGAGGTGAAGCTGGAGCGGGAGCGGGGCGACGATGAGGAAGGCGAGGGCGGTCAGCAGCGCGAGCCGGTAGGTCGGCTTGACCGCCTCGACGCGGAAGACGCGTTCGAGGGAGGCGAGGATGAAGGCGCCGGCGACCAGCCCCGTGATGAACGGGTAGAGGACGATCAGCACGCTCCACTGGAGCTCGATCTCGTTCGGGTACATGAAGCCCTGGACGTGCGCGAGGATGCTCTCTTCCATTGCCTTACCTCACCGAGCCGTCGAGCCCGTTGTAGTACGCCTTCGAGCCGGTGGCCATCTGCGGCTTGAGGACCTGGATCTTGTGGTCGCGGAGAAACGCGTGGATCGGGTCTTTCGGGTTCTTCAGATCGCCGAGCATGCGGGCGCCGGTGGGGCAGGTCTCGCAGCACGCGGTCGTGAGCCCCTTCGTGATCCGGTGGTAGCAGAGGCTGCACTTGTCGACGGTCATCGTCTTCGGATTGATGAAGCGGCAGCCGTAGGGGCAGGCTTGCACGCAGTAGCGGCAGCCGAGGCAGTACGAGGTGTCGACGAGCACGACGCCGTCGGGGCTCTCGAAGGTCGCGCCGACGGGGCAGACCTGAACGCAGGGGGAGTGTGCGCAGTGGTTGCACAGCTTCGGCACGAAGAAGCTCTTGGCGCCGTCGTCCGCGGGGTAGATCTCCGGGAATCCGTCGTAGCCGCCGTTGGGCGAATCGACGTCGGGATGCTCGCCGTTCTTCACGTGGTAGCGCTCGACCCACGTGCGGAAAAACCAGGGATCGAGCGGCACGTTGTTCTCGGTCTTGCAGGCGCGTACGCAGTTGCCGCAGCCGATGCACTCCTCGATGTCGATCGCCATCGCCCACCAGTGCTTGACCGCGTGGTACGACGGCGCGGCCTCGGGCGTGCCGGCCACGAGGTAGTCCCACGACTCGGCGGCGACGGCGGTCAGCAAGAGGTAACGGACGCTCGTCGAGAGGAACTCGCGGCGGTTCTTGTCGGTCGGCGAATCGCTCATGATCTCCTCCTCACAGTTCCGGTGCGTGGGGCGCATGACACGAATCGCACCCCTCCCCGCCGGAGTGCTCCGCGCTGTTGACCTGCTTGATGGTCTTCGGCCGTGCGACGTTGAGCTCGTGACAGACGGGGCAGAGAGTCGCCGCCACGGGCTTCGTGGCCTTGGCCTTCGTCGGATCCGCAGCGTGCTTCGAAAGCGCGCCGTGACAGGCCTCGCATCCGATCCGGGCGTGCTTGCTCGCTGCCCGTGCCTCGACGACGTCGGCGTGGCACTCGGCGCAGGCGGCGCGGCCCGCGAACGAGAGCGGCTTCGCCGCGTTGTCGTCGATGGCGGGGGCGCGGTAGTGGCCGTACTTGCCGAATCCCTCGGGGACCAGCACCGCTCTCGCGACGACGAACATCAGGATTCCGACGGCGAAGATGCCCGCCATTCGCAGCAGATGCTGGGTGTTCCGGAACGGTCCCTTGCCTTCTTCGCTCATGAACGCGGTTCCTTCGCGGCTGCCGGCTCCTGCCGTGCGGCCCTGGACGTCTTCGCTTTCGTGGTCAGCATGAATCGTTGTCTCCGGATTCGTTTGCTGTTCGGCGCTGTCTGTGATCTGCAGCGACAACGATGACCTGTTGCGACCTGAATGGTCGTGTCCCGGGTCACCTTTGCATGTGTGCTATGGGGTCACCCGAAGTGGTGACAGTTCACACAGCGACTCGGGAAACCTGCTGATTGAATCGGTGCGCAACGTCATATACGACGGGCTGCGACGTGCCGAACGCGCCGTGCCCGGACGGGGGGACACCTCGTGAGCAAGACACTCGAAGCGCCCGTGGCCGGTGTGGAAGAGCTGGCGGAGCGTCTCAACCGGATCGAGCTGCGGCTCGCCGAGCTCGAAGCCTGGAAGGCGGCCGCCGTCGAGGTTCCGGCGTCGGTGAGGAGTGCCGCGCGCGACCGGGAGGCGACGGCGGCGGAGGCGGAGATCGAGCCGGAGGATGCGGCCGAATCGGGCTTCGATCTGGCGCTGCTGGGGCGCACGCTCATCGTGCTGGGCGGAGCGTTCATGCTGCGCGCGGCGAGCGACCAGGAGGCGATTCCGGTGGCGGCGGGTGTGGCGCTCGGGCTCGTCTACGCGGCGGCGTTCGCATTCTTCGCGCTGCGCGAGCAGGTTGGTCGCACGAGCGCGACGTTCCACGGTTACGCGAGCCTGCTCGTGGCGTTCCCGCTCATCTGGGAGGCGACGAAGAAGTTCGGCATCTTCGGGCCGTGGAGCGCGGCCCTGGCGCTCGCGGCGATCTCGGCGTTGATCGTCGTGCTCTGCTGGCGGCGGCGGCTCAACGGGCTAGCCTGGGGGGTGACGCTCTTCGCGCTCGTCCTCGCGCCGATGATGATGCTCTTCACCGTCGCGGCGGCGCCGTTCATCATCTACCTGCTTGCGCTCGGGATCGTCACGCTCTGGATGGGCTACGAGCTCGACTGGCATCTGCTGCGCTGGCCGGTGGCGCTCGAGCTCGACATCGCCGTGCTCGCCGTGGGGTTCCTCGTCGCGACGAACCGCAACGGCACGATGTCTCCGGGCATGGCGATGGCTCTCGGGTTCGGTGTCTTTGCGACTTACCTCCTCGCCTTCGCGCTTCGGACGATCGCGAAGCAGCGCGACATCGTCCCGTTCGAGATCGTGCAGGCGATCGGCGCGTTCGCGGCCTGCGTCGGCGCGGCGGTCTGGATCGCGCAGAGCCGTGATGCGGGCGAGCTGCCTCTCTCGCTCGCGATCCTCGCGCTCGCCGCGGGAAGCTACGCGCTCTCGTTCGCCTTCCTCTCGAGGCGCTCCAGCACGATCAACTTCTCCTTCTCCAGCTCGCTCGCCCTGGTGCTGACCGTGACGGCGGGCTCGCTGGTCGTCCATGGCGTGGCAAGCAGCGTGCTGTGGAGCGTCCTGGCGGTCGCGGCCTGCTGGTTCGCGTCGCGCTACTCGAAGACGAGCCTCGCCTTCCATGCCGGCGTCTACCTGGTCGCCGGCTTCGTTGCCTCCGGGTTGATGATGCTGGGGCTCCACGCGCTGTTCCTGCCCACGCCGTCGCCGTGGCCTATGCCCGGCGTCGCGTCGCTGCTCGTGATCGCGGCCTGCGCGCTTGCGGCCTTGCTGCGACCGATTGAACGCTCGGGAAGCTTCGAAGCGTGGAGCTGGGCGAAGCTCGTGCTTCTGGTGGAAGCGGGGTGGGGACTGGCGACGCTCGCGATGTGCCTCGTCGGGCTTCTTGCGGTGGAGGTCGCCCGCGCAGATGCCGGGTCCGTAGCCGTGATCCGCACGGCGGTGCTCTCGCTCCTGACGATCGGTGCGGCCTGGGCGTCGCGTTACGCCCGCTTCTCGCCGGGACGCTGGATCGCAAGCGGCATGATCGTGGTGCTCGTGATGAAGCTGATCTGGGACGATTTCCGAAACGGTCGCGCATCGACTCTCTTCATCTCGCTCGCGATCGTCGGCGTCGCGCTGATCGTCGCACCTAGGCTGGGGAAGAGAGCGAGCCCGCCGGTGGTCGGGGAGGTCGTCGCGGGGTGAGTGGGGGGAGTTGTTAGTTGTTAGTTCTTAGTTGTTAGACAGGCAGCGCGAGGCGCACTCAACGCGCGCAACCCACAGCCTCGTACCGCAGATCCTGCGTCCAGTTGCGGACGATCTTCTCGTGCCGCACGACGATGCGCTGGTTGTCTAACAACTAACAACTGCCTCACCCCTTCGTCGCCACTTTCGACCACGTGTCCTTCAGCGTCACGGTTCGGTTGAAGACCGGATGCTCGCCGGTCGTCTCGGAGTCGACGACGAAGTAGCCGAGGCGCTCGAACTGGTAGCGGGTTTCGGGCGTGGCGCCCTTCACGCTCGGTTCGAGCTTGGCGTGCGGGATGACCTCGAGCGAGTCCTTGTTGATGTCGGCGAGGAAATCGCCCGCGTCCTCGGGGAACTCGCTCCTGAAGAGGCGGTCGTAGAGCCTTACCTCGCAGTCGATGGCGTCGCCCGCCGAGACCCAGTGGAGCGTCGCCTTCGGCTTGCGGCCATCGGGCGCGTCGCCTCCCCTGGTCGCGGGATCGTACGTACAAAGGACCTCGGTGATCTCGCCCGCGTCGTTCTTCACCACACCGGTGCAGGTAACGAAGTAGGCGGAGCGCAGGCGCACCTCGCGTCCGGGCGCGAGGCGGAAATACTTCTTCGATGGCTCTTCCATGAAGTCGTCCTGCTCGATCCAGAGCTCGCGTGAGAACGGCACTCTTCTCGTGCCCGCGGACGCATCCTCGGGGTTGTTCGGCGAATCGAACCACTCGGTCTCGATCGCCGGGTAGTTCTCGATGACGACCTTGAGCGGACGAAGGACCGCCATCACGCGGTTCGCCGTTTTGTTCAGGTGGTTGCGGACGCTGTGCTCGAGCAGAGCGACGTCGATGACGTTCTCGCGCTTCGCGACGCCGACCTCCTCCGCGAACGCGCGGATCGCCTCGGGCGTGTAGCCGCGACGCCGGTACGCGGAGATCGTCGGCATCCGCGGGTCGTCCCACCCGTTGACGTGCTTCTCCTGCACCAGGCGGAGCAGCTTTCGCTTCGACATGACCGTGTAGTTGAGGTTGAGGCGCGCGAACTCGATCTGGCGCGGCTTCGACGGAAGCATCGGCAGGTTGTCGATGCACCAGTCGTAGAGCGGGCGATGCGCCTCGAACTCCAGCGTGCAGAGCGAGTGGGAGATCGACTCGAGCGCGTCGGAGATCGGGTGCGCGTAGTCGTACATCGGGTAGATGCACCAGTCGTCACCGGTACGGTGATGCGTCTCGCGCTTGATGCGGTAGAGCACCGGGTCGCGCATGTTGATGTTCGGCGACGCCATGTCGATCTTCGCGCGCAGCACGTGCGCGCCATCTTCGAACTCTCCCGCCCGCATGCGGCGGAAGAGATCGAGGTTCTCCTCGACGCTGCGGGTACGGAAGCGGCTCTCGCGCCCCGGCTCGGTGAGCGTCCCGCGATGCTCGCGGATCTCCTCGGCGGTCAGGCTGTCGACGTACGCCTTGTCGCTGCGGATGAGGTGCTCGGCGAAATCGTAGAGCTGCTGGAAGTAGTCGGAGGCGTGGTAGAGGTGCTCCTGCCAGTCGAAGCCGAGCCAGTGGACGTCACGCTTGATCGCGTCGGCGTACTCCTGCTCTTCCTTTGCCGGGTTCGTGTCGTCGAAGCGGAGATGGCAGCGACCGCCGTACTCGAGCGCAAGGCCGAAGTTCAGGCAGATCGACTTTGCGTGGCCGATGTGGAGGTAACCGTTCGGCTCCGGGGGAAACCGCGTGACGACTTCGGTGTGCTTCCCGGTTTTGAAGTCGTCTTCGATGATCTCTTCAATGAAGTTGAGCGATCGTGGTGTTTCCGTGGTCGACATGGCGCGCTTCCCGTGTGTGGATTGCGTCGCCGGGGCCGGCCAACGCGAGGTGGGAGTCTACAACAGGCGGGGAGGGATGGCCGCTCCCGGAGGGACGAATCGAGAATCGGGAATCGAGAATCGAGCAATTGCAGGGAGCGGTCGCGCCCGCCGGAGTCGAGGCGTCGCCCCCTGCCGGGGGGCGGCGCCTCGGATTCTCAGTGGCGCAGATAGGCCGCCGCGAGGCGGCGGAACAGGGAATCGCCCGGAGCCTGCTTCGCGAAGGGAGAGCTCGGCGGGAAGACGCTGGGGATGAAGACCGCGTCCTGGGAGACGTTGTCGATGACCGATGCATACGGAGCGACCGCCCCGTCTCCGCTGGTGATCCGCATCTCGGCGGCGCCCGCGTCGATGAGTGAAGGCGTGAGTGTCGACGCCGCGAACTGCACATGGACGAACCGATTCGGCGGGATCGAGAAGTTTCGCGTTCCCGTCGTCGAGCCGTCCGCTGCCTTGAGCCTGATCTCGATGACCATCCCGGTGAGTCCGGCGCCCGCGACGAATCCGAGATTCGTGCGGTACGCGGCGTTGTGTAGGACACCGGGCACGTAGGCCACGGCCATCGCGTTGTTCGTGTCACCGAGCGAGTTGTCGATGAAATCGCGCACGGGTGGAACGGTCTGTCCGTACGAGCCGCCGTTCGCGCCGATCACGTACGCGCGGCTCGTCACGGCAAACGCCTTGTCGCCGCTCACCATGACGGCACCGAGGCTTCCGCCGTTGGCCCCCTGGTAGCCGGCAAGGATGTCCTTGATCACGACGCTGCCGCCCGCGGGAATCGTCAGCGAGCCGTCCGGCAGCGCGGTCGAGACGAGGTTCGAGACGTTCTCTGAGTTCCCCTCGCCCGATTCGATGAAGAGAAACTGCACCTTCAACGGAGTGGACTGGAAGTTCTGGATCGAGGTGTCGGTCATCCACATCGACGAGCCGACGCCAGAAACGTGGCTTGCGACGGGAAGGACGTAGAAGTCGGCAAAGTGAGCCGCCCACAGGGGCATCGCCGACAGAGTTGCGGTGAGGACGAACAGAATCAACCTTCGCTTTCGCATGGCATCGTCTCCAGTCGTCGTGCGTCAGTTCTGGTTCGTGCCGGCCGCACCCTTGGGGAGGGGCTGCTGGGACGCGCCGAGGAACGGGAAGGTGTCTCGGAACGGGACGTCGTTCCCGTTGACGCTGTCGCCGAGGGTGTTCTGGTTCGCGACGAAGAAGAGAATCGTGTCGATGACGTCGTCCGCGGGACGGCGGCCGTTAGGGAAGCCGGCACCGGCGTTGTTGCCGCCGCCCGGGCCGCTGTTCGCGATCGACGTGTCGACACGGAGAATGTCGCCCTTGGCGACTGCGAGCCCGGCGAGGATTCCGATGTTGGTCTCATTCGTTCCCAGGGACTGCAGAGAGGCGACGATGTCGTTGGCAAACTTGCCTGCCGCGTCGTCCGCGGGGCCGGCGTGGTTGTACTCCTTCTTCCTGCCGAACGGGATGAGGACCGTGTTGATCCCGGGAAGGCCCTGGCGGTCCGTGTTCACCCACCGGCCGCTGCCGGCAACGTTGCCCTTCGCGTCGATCAACTGGAACACGCGGCGCTGCGACGACTGGCTCGTGCCGATGATGTTCCCGTTCGTTCCCTTGAGCGAGGCCGCGGGAACGCTGAGCGCGATCGCCATGACGTTGTAGCCCGCGAACGAGTCGCGGCCGCGCTGGAAGACCGTTGCATCCGGGGTGCCGGCCCTCACGCTTGCGACGAATCGGCCGAAGGCCGGGATGTCGAAGAAGAACGGGTCGTCGGCGAGGCCGGCAAAGAACGAGACGCCGCTGACGGGATCAGTCGTGATGACCGGGGCCGGCGCAGTTTCGGCCGTGTTGCTCGGAGCGGTCGTGGGTGCGGTGAACGACGTTCCATCAGGTAGCTGAATCGTCGCGGTCTGCGGTGTCGTCGGCCCGCTCTTCGGCGAGAAGGTCACCCGAATGAACTTGTCGGGAGCTGCGTCTCCCGTGTTCTCGATCTCGAAGTTGAATCGAACGGTGTCGCTGAACACGGCGAGGTTTGCGTTCTCGCCGGGAGTGATGAAGCCCGAAAAGGTCGCGATCATCACGAGCCGGCTGTTGTCGTTCGGATCGAGGAAGGCGTACCCGTCGCCGAGGTCGGCGCCGCGGTCGTCCGAGTTGTTCGGCGAATCGACGTGATCCGAGGCGATCATCGGGAGTGAAACGACGGAAAGAACGGACAGAAGGACGAGTGTCCTGCGAAGGGCATTGAACATAGCTTTCCCCTTTTCTTGTGCTACTCAGGTTGTTTGGAACGGACAGCATTGTATACGGATCGAATCCGATTTTGGATCTCCGTCTCAGAATGAACGGAATCACCCGTCACTTTTGTCGCGTAGAATCCGGGGACGATCCGAGATCAGAAGGGGGCGGTTCCCGACGATGACACGAGGAGCTCTGCTGCTTGGCATTCTGCTGTTCGCTTCCGTTGCGACTGCGCGGGGCGAGGCTCCGTCCACGACTGCGGAGCGGCCCGAGGAGACCGGCGCAGAGGCCATCGAGTTTCTCGAGGCGCGCGTCGCGTCCGATCCCGAGGACATCGTGGCGTGGAACCGTCTTGGAGATCTCTATCTCGCGAAGCTCCGTGCCACGGGTGACCATGACTATCTCGACCAGGCGGCGCGCTGCGCCGAAGCGTCGCTGCGCGCTGTTCCGTACGAGCAGAACCGTGCAGGCTTCGTCCTTCAGATCCGATCGAAGTTCGGCGCGCACCGTTTCGCGGAGGCGGAGAGCATGTCGCGTCGCCTCATCGAGATCGATCCTGCCGGTCATCTGGGATGGCAGCTGCTCGGCGACGCCCTACTCGAGCTCGGACGCTACGCGGAGGCGCCCGCGGCGTTCGAGAAGGCGGTCGAGCTCGGCGGCGTGACCTCCGAGAGCGAGACGCGCCTCGCGCGGGTCGCGATCCTCCGGGGCGACCGCGCGACCGCGCGACGCCGGCTGCAGTCCGCGAAAGCTCTCGCGGCCGCGGCCCGGGCGAGTGAGATCACGGCGTGGTGCGAGTGGCAGCTCGGCGAGCTCGCGTTCGGAAGCGGCGATTGGAGGACGGCGGGGAAGCACTACGACGCGGCGCTCGCGATCAATCCGCGCTCGATCCCGGTACTGGGCGCACGCGCCCGGCTGCAAGCTGCTCGCGGAGACCTTCGCCGCGCGATGGCAGCTTACGACGAGGCAATCGCGCTCGACGCGTTCCCCCCGTTCGTGGCGGCGCTCTCCGATCTCCACGCTGCGAGCGGGAACGCGAAGCGCGCGGAGGAGCTCCTCGCTCTCATCGAAGAGAACGCATCCTCGCCGCGCGAGCAGCGGCTCGATCGCAGGCACCTCGCGCGGATCTACGCCGACCGTGATATCCGGACCGACAAGGCGTACGAGCTCGCGAAGGCCGATTACGCGGAACGCCAGGACATCCATGCGGCGGATACGCTCGCGTGGGCCGCGCTGAAGGCGGGGCGGCTGGACGAGGCGCAGCGTGCGATGGCCGAGGCGCTGCGGCTCGGGACGGAAGATGCTGCACTCTTCTATCACGCGGGAATGGTTGCGCTGGCGAGCGGCGACAAGCCGGCCGCGCGGAAGTGGCTCGAGCGCGCACTGAAGCTCAATCCGGGATTCGACTACGTGCAGACGCGTCGAGCGAGGGAAGCGCTCGAGAAAGCGAAGTAGTCTGGAGGCTGAGGGACGCCCGCGCGAAGCGTGCGGGGGGCCGGCTGTCGCTTCTCGAATCCGGGGAAGGCGGCCCTACGACTCGACGCAGGCGACGACTTCGCTGCCGTTCCCGTGGTATTCGAGCCGGCTGAAGCTGAGCATCTTCGCCATCGCGATCCCCCTGCCGTGGGTGTCGAACGCCCGGCGCGGATCGATCTCGAGATAGCTCATCCAGTCGAACCCGCTCCCCTCGTCGCGGATCGTGATCCGGACTTCGCCGTCCTCGCGCTCGAACTCGACGCGAACGCGCCGCTTGCTGTACTCCTCGAGTGATAGGCGGCGGTCGACCTCGGCCTGCCAGCCATTCGACGCGATCAGCTCGGTCTTTTCCTTGTACGTGATCCCGAGGTTTCCGTGCTCCACGGCGTTGATGAGGAGCTCGGAGATGCCGACGACCTGGGTTTCCGGCTCGGGGCAGGCGTAGGCGAGCAAGGTTCCGAGGGCGCTTGCCTCCGTCAGAGTTCGAAACTCAAACGTCGCGCGCCGGAGCGACGAGAGGCCGTGGATGCCGCGCCGGACTTCGCGCCGGAAGGTGCTGTGCCGGTCCCGGTCGGCGATCGCGGCGTTCACGATCGCGACGAGGATGCCGAGATCGATCGGCTTGACGAGATAGTAGTAGCAGCCGGCCTCGATCCCCTCCCGGATCTCGTCGCGATCCCCGGCCCCTGTCTGGAAAATCACGGGAATCGACCGGAGATGCTCTTCACTCTTGATTCGCTTCAGCAGTTCGAGCCCGTTGAGGCGCGGCATCTGGCGGTCGAGGAGGATCACCCTGAACGTGTCGGGATTCGCGAGGAGCTTCTCCCATGCATGCTCTCCGTCCTCTGCGGTGTGGATCACGAAGCCTTCCTGACCGAGGCGCTCGCTGAGCAGTTCTCGGGCCATCGGGTCGTCGTCCACGACGAGAATGTGTTTCGTGCCCGGATCGTGCATGCGTCGAGTCTCTCCTCGGGGTAGCGGATCTGTCGCGGGAATGCCCACGTATCTTACCCATGACCGGGCGGAATCGGATATGGCAAACGAGCCTGACGGCTAACCGGGGAAACGCCCGGGCGGAGGCTCCCACAGCTCGATTCGGTTCCCTTCGGGATCCATGACCCAGCCGAACCGCCCGAATTCCGAGACCTCGATCTTCTCGTCCGCCTGGCATCCTTCCGCGCGAAGAGTGTCGAGAAGGGCGGAAAGATTCTCGACGCGGTAGTTCACCATGAACGGCGCGCGACTCGGGTCGAAGTAGGTCGTCGATTCCGGAAACAGGCTCCAGACCGTCAGCCCCTCGGGTTGAACCTCGGGCTCGTTCCACCGGAACGCTGTTCCGCCCCAGTCCTGCACGTCGATGCCCAGGTGTTGGCGATACCACTCGCCCAGCGCCTTCGGATCGCGCGCCTTGATGAAGATTCCGCCGATGCCGGTCACGCGTTTCATCATCGTCCTCCGGGGGAAAGAAGTTGTCAGTTGTTAGTTTTTGGTTGTTGGACAGGCTCGGATGCCTGCGCGCGCAGCGCGGAATTCCGCCGCCGCGACTGACTGCCAATCGCACTCAGCATTGAAACACCAGCGACCATCCGCGATCGCCTAACAACTAACAACTAACAACTAACACCCCCCCTTACACGAGCCCTTTGTCCTGCGCGAGCAGGGTCAGTTCGACGCGGCCTTTCACTCCCAGCTTTTCGTAGATGGAGTGGAGGTAGGATTTCACGGTTCCCTCGGTGATCGTGAGCTTCTCGGCGATCTCCTTGTTCCGAAGCCCCTTGGCGACCATTCGGACGACGTCGGTCTCGCGTGGCGACAGCAGATTTTCGAGCTCGCGGCGCGCCTCCCGCCGGCTCATTGAGCGCGATGCCGCTGCCGAGACGAGCGCCGGGTCGACGGCGCGGAGCCCCATGGCGACGCGGCGCAGCGCGTCGATCAGTTGCGTCGACGCTGATTCCTTGAGGACGAGCCCCCAGACGCCGAGTTCGACCGCTTCCATCACACCGTCGTCGTCGAGAGTGGCGGTCAGGATGACGACCTTCGTCGTGAGCCCTTCGCGGATCATCTCGCGCATGACCGAGAGCCCGTCCTTTTTCGGCATCTGGACGTCGAGGACCATGATGTCGGGCTTGAGGGTGCGGACGGCATCGAGAGCCTTGGCACCATCGCTGACGGCGGCTACGAGCTCGAACTCGCTCTGGCGCTTGAAGAGTTGCGAGAGCCCTTCGATGATGATCGGGTGGTCGTCCGCGATGACGATTCGTTTCATGCGTAGCCCTTCCATCCGAGCGGCAGCGTGATCTCGAGCCGGAGTCCCGCCTCGGTCGAGTCGAGGATCGCGTCGCCGTTGAGCGATGCGATGCGCTCTCCAAGGACCGCGGGACCCTGCTTCCGCGCGCTGAGCTCGATGAGATTGTACCTTCCCTTCATGGGGAGGCCGTTTCCGTTGTCGACGACGACGATGCGCAACGAGTCGCCGTCGCTGCCGACGCGCACGATCACGCGGCTCGCTTCGCCGTGTTTGGCCGAGTTGTTGAGCGCTTCGGAGATGATCCTGTAGGTCTCCCAGCCGAGCGATTCGCTGATCACCCTGTTCATGGGCTCGATTTCGATGGTCGTCTCGATTCCCCACTGTTCGTGCAGTCGACGGGCGAGCTCGTCGACGCGCTCACGGAAGTTGAAACGCTCCTCGATGCGGCGCACGCGCGGGCCCGGGCGCAGCTTCTCGAGATAGGAGCGGAGCTCACGCTGGTCCGCCATGAGCATCGCCTGGATCTGCGTGATCACCTTGCGCGCCTGCTCCCGGTCCTCCTCGAGCATCTCGTGGACGTTCTCGAGCTGAAGCACGATGCCGGTGAACGACTGGAGGAGCCCGTCGTGAAGATCGCGGGCGACCTGGAGCATCTTCTCGCTGACGGCCGCCGTGCGGGCTCGCTGCATCGAGAAGTACTGATCGAACCTGGAGCTGATCGTCGACGCGACGATCTCGGCCAGGAATCGGTCGATGCGCGCGGGGTTGAGAAGGAAGAGGCGGCCGTCGAGCGAATCGCCGGCAAGCGCCAGCGAGAGGATCGGGCGCATCTCGAAGCGGAGCGCGAGATCGGGATGGACGACGGGGCCGTCAATCTGGGTCGGGTAGCAGTCGGTCCCGAACGAGACGACCTGCTCGGCGGCGACCGCGTCGGGAGTGTGGAAGTGGAGCCCGTCGACGCGCGGGTCTGCCACGGGGTCGTATCGCAGGCCGGTGCGCTCGGAGCTCTCGGAGCCTTCGTTCCAGAAGTCGACGTGCTGCCAGGGCTCGTCGCTCTCCTCCCAGACGAGCACGGCGCGCTGCGCCCCGAAGATCGAGCAGGAGCGCGCGATCGCCTCCCGGATCATCTGCGGCTCGTCGGCCGGCAGAGGGCTTCGCAACCATTGCGAGACAAGGAGCGTGCGTTCGAGCCTGTCCACGCGGAGCCGATGGTATCGCAACCGTGGCGGGCGTGAAGTCACCGGACGGTGGAGGTTTCCTGCTTCGCCCGCTCAGTCGATTCGAGGTCCGCTCGGGCGGGTCGGCGCTCCCGAAAGGTTCTCGAGCTCGTCGCCCGTGAGGACCCGCCAGCCCGGCGCGTCGCTCGGCATCCGCTCGAGCTCGCCGAGGAACGAGTCGAGCCAACTCTCGATCGACCTGGGCCTGTCGGCCGGATCACGGGAGAGCGCCGCGCTGAACGCCTCGTCGACCTGCGGCGATACACCCGTGAGAACCGAGGAGAGCCGCGGCCGTGGCGTGTGCAGCACGTCGTTGAATATCTGCGCGAGCTCGTCACCCGGCGTCACGCGGCATCCGGAGAGTGCCTCGAAGGCGACGGCCGCCAGCGAGTAAAGGTCCGAACGTGTGTCGCCGACGCCGCCCGTCATCTGCTCGGGCGCCATGTAGGCCGGCGTCCCGACGAAGTTGCCGGTCTGTGTCAGCCGCATGTCGGCGTTGAGCGGGCGGGCGATGCCGAAGTCGAGCACCTTCACACGGTTCGCGTCACCATCCTGAACGAGGAAGATGTTCTCCGGCTTGATGTCGCGATGGATGAAGCCGGCCGCGTGAGCGGCACAGAGGGCGCTGCCGGCCTCGCGCAGCATCGCGGCGACCTCCCGCGGCCGGCCGCGTCCGTTAAGGCGGATCATGAGGCCGAGATCGCTTCCTCGCAGCAGCTCCATGACGAGGAAGAGCGAGCCGTCCTCGATCTCTCCGGAATCGTGGATCGCGACGACGCCGGGGTGATCGATGCGCGCGATGGCGCGCGCCTCCTGCTCGAACCGCATCCTCACGGCTTCGTCGGCAAAGCGATCGGGTCGCAGGATCTTGACGGCGACGGCGCGCTCGAGCTTCTCGTCGTGAGCTTCGAAGAGTCGCCCCATCCCGCCCTGCCCGAGGATCCGGTCGAGGCGATAACGGCCGAGGATCCGGTGGGGAAGCAGAGGCCGGGCTTCCTCGATCGTGTCGCCGTCGTGAAGGCAATAGCGAATCGACTCTCCGTAGCATGCCCCGCATTTCGGGCAGGCCGAGAGGATCGCGACGCCGCGGTCGAGCATTTCCTGGCGTCTCGCCTGGAGGCGGGCCTGGGCGACCGAAAGGTCGGCACGCAGCCGCTGCAGCTGAAGCGCGTCGCCGAGCTGCCGGGCGAAGCCGCGCATCAGCTGAAGCTCGGGCTCGTCGAGTGTGCGCCTCTCCCGGATGACGAGCGCGCCGAGCAGCTCGCCCGTCATGCCGTGTATCGCGACGATGCAGTCGCTCGCCCGGCTCAGCATCGGCCGCTCGGAGGCCAGGATCATGTCGGCCGGAGAGGGGGAGTCGGCGGTGTCCCCGGCAACCGGAGCGATCTCGTCGCCTTCGAGCAGCCAGACGTTGATGGACGGCGCTCCGACGAGCACCGCGAGATCCTCCGCGATCGTTCTCGACCACGCGCCGATGTCGCGGAACGCCTCGGCCGACGACTCGACGAGCCTCGAGATCCGATCGTTCGCCTGGCGGAGCTGACGGTTGAGACGGAGGACTTCCTCGTTCGACCGCTTGAGCCGGAGCTGTGTCTCCAGCCGCGCGTGGACGATCGCGTAGTCGAGCGGCTTCACGAGGTAGTCGTTCGCGCCGAGGCGAAGCGCCTCGATGAGGTCCGCGCGCTCGCCGCGCGCCGTCGCCATCAGGACGGGCAGCTCGGCGAGCGAGTGCTTCTCCCGGATGATCCGAAGCAGCGTCAACCCGTCGATCCTCGGCATCATCACGTCGAGGATCACCGCGTCGAAAGTCTGTTGTTCGATCAGCTCGAGCGCCGACTCACCGTCGGCGGCCTGAAAGACCAGATGGCCGCGCTCGCTGAGTCGCTCCGAGAGGAGCTCGCGGTTCACCTCCATGTCGTCGACGACGAGTATCGCCGCCGAGCGCGGAGGCGGCTCGCCCGTTCGCGGATCGGAACTCCTCTTGCGCTCGGGGTCGTCGGGCATCGGCGGTTCTCGGAGAGCAGAATGATACTCCCACGAGAATTCGAGGTTGCGAGCTGCGAAGTCCGGAATCCGAAATCGCCCCTACTTCAGTTTCTCCTCGAGCCGGTCGCACAGCGTCTTGATCGTCGTCAGGCGCGCCACGCGCTTGTCGTTGCCCGGGACGATCGTCCAGGGTGCGAGCGAAGTCGAGGTGCGCGCGATCATCTCGTTGATCGCCACCTCGTAGGCGGCCGACTTCTCGCGGTTCCGCCAGTCCTCATCGGTGAGCTTGTGCTGTTTGAACTCGACCTTCTGGCGTTCCTCGAAGCGGCGAAGCTGTTCCTCGGGGCTGATGTGGATCCAGAACTTCGTCAGCACGATGCCGTGCTCGACGAGCTGTTCCTCGAAGTCGTTGATCTCGGAGTAAGCGCGGCTCCACTCCGCCTCCTTCGCGAACTTCTCGACGCGCTCGACCAGGACGCGGCCGTACCAGGAGCGGTCGTAAATCGTGACCTGGCCGGCTCTGGGAACGTGACGCCAGAAGCGCCAGAGGTAGTGCTGCGCGCGCTCTTCGTCCGTCGGCGCCGCGATCGAAATCACGCGGTAGCTCCGGGCGTCCATCGCGCCCGTCAGGCGGCGGATGTTGCCCCCTTTGCCCGCGGCGTCCCAGCCTTCGTAGACGACGACGCTCGACACGCCCTTCTCCCAGGCCGCGCGGGTGAGCCGGTTGAGCCGGCCCTGCAGGCGCGGAAGTTGCTTGTCGTACTCCTTCGGGTCGGCCTTCGTCACCAGGTCGACCTTGTCGAGAATCGTGACGGTCGAGGTGTCGTGCGCCGCGCTCACCGCGTGCGCCGCCGTCGTCGGTTTCGGATTGGCCAGGCGCTGTTCGAGCGCTTCGAGGATCTTCCTGCCGACAGTGAGGTCGCGATAGTTGTCGTCGCCCGCTTCGATCAACATCCACGGGGCGTACGCCGTGTCGGTCTGCCGCAGCGCCCGTTCGCAGATCTTGACGAACTTGTCGTAGAGCTTGTGGTGCTTCCAGTCGTTCGGCGAGACCTTCCACGCGGTCTTCTTCGACGATTCGAGCTTCTCCAGGCGCTTGCGTTGCGCCTTCTTCGAGAGGTGGAACCAGAACTTGAGGATCAGCGCCCCGTCCTCGACGAGCATCTGCTCGAACATCGCGACGCGACGCATCTCCTGGTCGAGTTTCGCCGCACCGATCGCGCCGTACGCGCGACGGACGATCGGGTCGGTGTACCAGGAGCCGAAGAACATGCCGACGCGCCCTTTCGGCGGCAGGGTGCGCCAGAATCGCCAGTAAGGCGGGCGCGTCCGCTCCTCGTCCGTGAGCGTTCCGAAGACGTTGGTCTCGAGGCCGCGCGGGTCGAGCCACTCGTGCAGCTTGTTGACGGTGTCGCCCTTCCCTGCGCCGTCGACTCCCGCGATCACGACGATCACGGGGAACTTCTGGTCCCGGAGCGCGAACTGCGCCTTCAGAAGGCCGGTTCGCAGTTCCTGTTCGCCCTTCGCGAACTCTTCCTTGCTGATCTTCCGGCCGAGTTCGACCGCTTCGAACATCACGCACCTCCGATCGTTTGTCGCGAGCCTATGCCGAAACGCTACTCCCGGCCGAGTGAGGCCGGTGTGACCGGGGCGACGCGGCGATGTGACGGCAGAACCGCCGGCACCGACCCTCGGGCAGGGTCGGTGTATAACGATCCGGTGCCGCGGCCACCGCC
>JAMPYE010000518.1 GCA_023700825.1 Thermoanaerobaculia bacterium
ATCTCGAGCTTCGGGCAGGACGCGGCGGGAGAGGTCTACGTCCTCGACTACAACGGCTCGATCCTCAGGCTGGACGACACGCGCGTGCGGCGGCGGCCGATCCGGCCGTCGAAATGAGCACCTACGATTTCGTCGGGTCGCCGATCATGTAGTCGACCTGCTTGCTGAGCTCGGCCTTCCGTCGTTCGAACACCTCGCGAAGCACGATCGCATCGCGATCGATCGCCCGGTCGATTGCGAGCACTCCATCGAGGTGGTCGATCTCGTGCTGGAGCAACTCCGATGCCGCAAGTTCCATCCGCGGCCATTCGCACTCGATCCCCGTCTCGTCGTGGTAACGGAGCGTGACGGATCGGTCCCGCCGAAGCCGGACGAGCAGCCCGGGAAAGCTCATGCAGTCGTCCCACATCGTGAACGACTCCGCGCTCCTCGCGGTGACTCGAGGGTTTACGACGAAGCGTGGCCCGTCGCCGAGATTCACGGCGATGAGCCGCAGCGCGACGCCGATCTGGGGTGCGGAGATCGCCCGCCCGAATCCGTGCCGCGCGCGGAACGACGCTAGCGTGGCGGCGAGCCCCGCGCAGGCGCCCCGGAACTCCGGCTGCTCGAAGTCGACGACTTCCTCCGAGCGAATGCGGAGGCGCGGATCGCCGAGCAGGAGAATCGGGCGTTCCGCACCGGATTCAGGCCCGGAAATCGGCGTGCCCTCCACTCGCCGGCCTCGAGAGCGTGACGTTCTCATGTGCGTATTCTGGATCGAAACGCGGCATCGGGGAAATCCTCGAGGACAGGAAGGGGGCCCGGCTCCGGATTTCGGATTCCAGCTTCTTCAGACGGGACGAGCAGCGCGAACCGGATTCTGTTCGCGAAGGTCATGCACTCCGCGGAGCAGATCCGAAATCCGCATTTCGAAATCCGAAATCCGCGCGCTTGCTCCCGCCGCGGGAAGACACCGTAGAATGCCGCATGTCCGCGCCGATGAGCCGCACCGCAGTCGAGAGGCTGACGACCTTCATTGCCGAGCTCGTGAGCGAGACGAACGGCCTCGCCCTTCACGACACGCTCTCTCTCGCCTGCCAGTCGACTCTCGCGCAACGCGACGACGAAGCGGCGCGCCTCGTCGCGGAGTTCCGCGATCTGCTCGACCGGTTCCGGATCGACGCGGCGCCGATCGAGCAGCTGCTCGCGCATCCATTCTCGCTGGCGTTGGAGAAGTTCCTGCTCTCGTTCCCGCTCGCCTACCGGGAGGAGCACATCCATCTCACGGGATCGCTCTCGCCCGAGTTCCTCTTTCCCCGGCTCGAGGAGTTGCTTGCCGGGCCGCATGGCGAGCTTTGCGCACAGAAGATCCGTGAGGTGTACGGCCCTGACAGCCTCCCGCTCCGGAGCGTCGCCGACGTCGAGCGCCTCGTGCGGCTGGGGGAGAACGAGCGCTTCGACCGATACCTTCGCATCCTCTACCTGCCCAAGCTTCTTCTCACGACCCGCGAAGCGCATCGCGCCGCTGCGTACCATCTCGCGTCGAGACTCTGGCGCGAGTCGAACGTCGGCGCGGTGCGGCTGAAGTTCACGCTCTTCCGCAACACGACCGACCCGGCGGAACAGGTGCCCGGCATCGAGTCGCTGACGATCGACGACGTCGTGCTCGGACTCTACGAGGGCTTCCGTTCATTCCAGAGCGAGGTGCCGACCTTCGAGTTCATTCTCTCGCCCTGCTTTCGCAAAGAGCCCGGCTTCTACGACGCGGAGCGCTTCCCGACGAGGCGCGCGCACTTCGACGACCAGGTTCGGCAGATCATCGATCTCCTGGCGCGCCACCCCGAGCTGCGCGAGCACCTCACGGAGGTCGACACGGTCGGCAACGAGAGAGGCTTCTACCGCAAGGCCCACTTCCAGGAGCTCCGCGTCGGGCTCCGCAAGCTCCAGGCGCACGGATTCCAGGTGCGGAGCCATCACGGCGAGACGTGGGGATCGCTTCGACAGGGAATCCAGGCCGTCGACAACGCCATGAACATCTGGCACGTCGACGCGATCGAGCACGGCCTTTCCCTCGGCATCAATCCGAACTTCTACTTTCAGCGGCTCGCGCAGCGCCTGTTGGAAGCGAATGCTGCCGGGCGCGGCGTCGCCGCGGGCTCCGTCGAGGCGACCGAGCTCGGCGAGCTCGACTGGAACGGAAGAGAAGAGATCCGGGACAGGCTGCTCCGAGGCGTTCGCCTCTCGGAAATCGAGACGACGCGCTTCATCAAGGCGAAGTTCCACACGGCGCGCGAGGTCGAGCACTACCAGCACGACGTCATCAACCGCATGATCGACAAGCGCCTGTCGATCATCGCGCTGCCGTCGTCGAACAAGCGGCTGACCGGCGCGTTCGAGAGCTACAAGGACCACCCCTTCTCGTGGTGGGAGAAGAAAGGGCTGAAGCTCGGCGTCGGTACCGACAACGACATCACGTTAGGCACCAGCTACCTGCGCGAGATGCTGATCCTGCTCTACACCGACCCGCTCGACCTCAAGATCATGAAGCTGCTGCTCGTGACCACGGGCGAGACGCGCCGCCCGTACATCAGCCACCAGCTCTGGCAGATGCGGAAGCGACTGAGGCGAACAGGCTGAGGTGTGGCGGAACGCGGAGCGCGAAACGCGGAACGCAGAGCGCGAAATGCGAAACGCGGAGCGCGAAACGCCGGCGGGCTTCGAGGGACACGGGACGCGAGGCGCGCGAAGGATCGGTCCTCGAACAACACGCGCGCCCTTTCAGGCGCGCGGCATCCGTTTCGCGTTCCGCGTTTCGCGTTTCGCCTTACTCCGACTCCATCCGGTAATTCGGCGCTTCCTTCGTGATGATGACGTCGTGCGCGTGGCTCTCGCGAAGGCCCGCTGCCGAGATCCGGACGAAACGCGCGCCGGTACGAAGCTCCTGGATCGTCTTCGACCCGCTCAGCCCCATGCCCGAGCGGAGCCCGCCCACCATCTGCGGAACCATCGCCGAGAGCGAGCCCTTGTACGGCACCTTGCCTTCGATCCCCTCGGGGACGAGCTTCGCCTCTTCGGTCTCATCTTCCTGAAAATAACGATCCTTCGAGCCCGCCTGCATCGCGCCGATCGAGCCCATGCCGCGGTACGACTTGAACGTGCGGCCCTGGTAGAGAATCGTCTCCCCGGGAGCCTCGTCGGTTCCTGCGAACAGCGACCCGATCATCACGGCGCTCGCGCCCGCCGCGATCGCCTTCGTGATGTCGCCCGAGAACTTGATCCCGCCGTCGCTGACGATCGGAATGTCATGCGCGTCCGCGATGCGCGCGCACTCCATGACCGCGGTCACCTGGGGAACGCCGGCTCCCGCGACGACGCGCGTCGTGCAGATCGAACCCGGGCCGATGCCGACTTTCACGCCGTCGACACCGAGGCGGATCAGGTCGAGCGTGGCCTCGGGCGTCGCGACGTGGCCGGCGACTAGCGCCGTATCGGGAAAGTAGCGTTTGAACTGGCGGATCATGTCCATCACGCCGTCCGAGTGCGCATGCGAGGAGTCGATGAAGACGACGTCCACCTTCGCCGCGATGAGAGCGCGCGCGCGATCGAGGCTCTCCTTGCCGACGCCGATCGCGGCGCC
>JAMPYE010000519.1 GCA_023700825.1 Thermoanaerobaculia bacterium
CCGCACCACTCCCTCTAACTCACCGTCATCGCGTGTTATGTGGCGCAGGCACTCCTGCCTGCGCGCGGCGCGAAGCGCCGCCCGGTCGAGACTCCAGACCGGAATTTACAGGTCGGCGGCGGCGACGAACGGGCAGGAGTGCCAGCGCCAGATCTCCGCGTTCACACCCCGGCCGCCCTGACTGCGATTTCTCTACCCCTCGGAGAGTCGACGGGGATCATGATCCGCGCCCCGCACGAGGCGCACGCCTTCGCGCGGTAGTCCACGAAGATGGCGTAGATGATCCCGGGCAGAATCCCGAGGAAAAGCAAGAACAGCGCGAGGACCACCTCGACGGACCCGAAGCCCACGGGCTCACCCACCACTCCACACGTTGCACAAACCTTCGCAGTCTTCTTCATTCCTGACCTTCACGGTAGATTCGGACTCGAGAATCGACGCCGCACTTCGTGACGCGCGGCCAGTCGCCGCATCGGTCGCCACGAAACGCGGCCGATCGACTCTTCGCTCTCGAGGCAGGCCGACACGGCGTCGATGAAATTCAGAACGGACGGCGCTGTATCGGGCTAGAACGTCGTCCAGCGGTTGCCCGCAAAGTCGTAGGTCAACGTCCTGGTCTCGCCCGTGGCCTGCGGCTCGGCGCCGGGCTCCGCGGGGGGCGCGAAGAGGGGAAACTGTCGGATGATCACCCCGTTCTTCGTCGTGAAGACGTCACGTCCGGCGTAGCCTTCGGCCTCGGGGCCGCGCAGCGGCGCGACCTGCTTCTCGACGTAACGCCCTTCGACGGACTCGAAGATCGTGATCGCCCCGTACGCGGCAGCTCCGTCGCCTTTCGCCAGCACGACGATCTCCGGAGGCGCAGCGCCGGAGAGCTCCACCGTGTAGGCGTCGATGAGCATGCCGTCGCGGTTCGCCTTGAGCGTCTGCGGATCGCCCTTCCGGGGAACGATCGTCATGAAAAACGTGCCAAGCCCGCAGGGCTCGTCCGCCGGGATGTCGATCGAGATCTCGGTTCCTCCCTGCTTGATCGTCTTCTGGAACTTGCAGGGATCGGCTGGAGCCTTCGCGGCGAGGGCCGCGCCGGCACCGAGCGTGACAGAGAGAGCAGCCGCCGCAACCTTCGAAATCAGCCTGAGCGTCTTCTTCATCGCGTTCCTCCGGGTCGTTTCGCGCAGGATTCTAGCCCGATCCGGGCGCGGGGGTTCGTAGCGGCGATCACAGCACGGGCGGACCGCGCCCTTCAGCGGGGAGCCTGCGCGAGCCGCATCGGCTGCAGGTGGCCGTACGTCAGCGTCCGCCAGATCCACTCGCACGGCCCGAACCGGAACCGGCGAAGCCACCAGGTGCTCCACACCGGCTGTACCGCATAGATCGCGACTGTAGGGATCAGCATCAGCGCCGGGCCGATCGTGCCGAAGAGGCCGAGCCCGTAGCTGTAGAAAATCAACGTGCAGATCACCGACTGGAGAAGGTAGTTACTGAGCGCCATTCGCCCCACCGCGCCGAAGGGAGCGAGGCGACGATGCCATGCCGGGTTCGTGCACAGCACGACGACGCCGCAGACGTAGCCGAGACTGAGCATCGGAACGGCGACCATCAGGATCGCCTGCACGACGATCGTCATCGGCGTCGGTGGAAACGGCCGGGCGGACGAGCCCCATCGAATCGCCGTAGCCAGGGCGTTGCCGGTGAGACCGACTGCGAGCCCGATCCACATCCATCTCCGGTATCGCGGCAACGATTCCGGCGTCGGGTTGAAGAAGCGGTGGCGCCAGGCGAGCGATCCGGCGAGGAAGAGACCGAGGAGCGGCAGGAAGTAGAACGGGAACATGCCCCAGTTCGTCGTCACGACTTCCGTCGTACGCCGTTCCTGGATCTCGCCCCACGAACCGTTTGCGAAGATCTCGACGCTACTCGCGAGCTCAGCCGCGGTCGGTGTCTTCGGTCCCTTGAGCGGCTCGGTCGACGCACGGCTCGCGAGCAGCGCCAGGCAGAGCAGCACGATGGGCACCATCTGGCCGACGACCGCCCAGGCGATGAGCGTCGAGTCGCGCCGGCGGCGGAAGAGAAGCAGCAGGAACCCGATGAGCGCGTAGGGAAGGAGGATGTCGCCGAACCAGATCAACAACCCGTGGACGATTCCGAACGCCGCCAGGATACCGAGGCGGCGCGCGTAGACCCGGCCGATCTTCACGCCTCTCGCCTCGCCCCGCTCGAGTTGAACGGCGAAGCCGACACCGAACAGGCATGCGAAGATCGTGACGAACTTTCCCTGGATGAACGTGTCGATCACGGCCTGCGCGATCCTGTCGGGCATCGCTCCCCAGAAGATCGAGGGATCGACGTAGGCGCTCGCCGGGCCCGCGAATCCGCGCATGTTCGCGGCGAGAATGCCGAAGAGCGCGAGACCACGAACGATGTCGATCAACTCGACGCGCTCGGCGGCCGCGATCGGGCCGATCTCCGCCACGACGACAGGCTGCGCGGTCGCCGCTGCGGCGGCGTGCTCCGTCAGTCCATCCGGCTCGCCCCCGGACTCACCCTCCGGCAGCGATTCCGCCGCCGGACGCTCTTCCTGAATCATGAAGGCGACATTCTAAGCCGATTCGCGCGATCGCGCCTTTTCGCTCTTCCCCGCCAAAGTTCTCCGTGACAGAATCCCCCGTCGTCTTACCGACCGCGGAAACGGAGAACACCATGGACGCTCCCTCGAGCAAGTCGCTGCCAGAGAACGCCTACATTCCCCTCAAACCCGGCGAGGCCTACGCGCCGATCATCCCCGCCACCGAAGCTCCGCATGAGACGACGTGGCGCTCGATTTTCTGGGGCACGCTCCTCTGCGTGATCTTCACGGTCGCCTCCGCCTACTCCGGCCTCAAGGTCGGGCAGGTCATGGAGGCGGCGATCCCGATCTCGATCCTCGCCATCGGCCTCGCCCGCATCTACGCCCGCCGCTCGACACTTCTCGAAAACGTCATCATCACCGGCATCGGAGGCGTTTCCGGCTCCGTCGTCGCCGGCGCGATCTTTACGCTCCCCGCGCTCTATTCGCTCCAGCTCAACCCGCATCCGGTGCAGACGATCTTCATCTGCCTCGCGGGCGGCTGCCTCGGCGTACTCTTCCTGATCCCGTTGCGCCGCTACTTCGTCCGCGAGATGCACGGGCAGTTCCCCTACCCGGAGGCGACCGCGATCACCGAGGTGCTCGTCACCGGGGAGAAGGGCGGATCGCAGGCGAAGCTGCTGCTGCAGTCGACCGCGATCGCGGCCGTCTACGACTTCTTCGTCACCACGTTCCAGGTGTGGAAGGAGTTCCTCGACTTCCAGTTCATCCCCGTGATGAAGATGATGTCCGACAAGGCGAAGATCGTCGTGAAGTTCGACGCCGTCGCCTTCATTCTCGGCCTCGGATACGTGATGGGCCTCCGCTCGTCGATGATCCTCGTCGCCGGCGGCATCCTCGCGAACTTCGTCCTCGTGCCGCTGATCTGGATGATCGGACAGCAGGTCGACGGCGCGGTCTACCCGGCGACACTGCCGATCGCGCAGATGTCGGCCGAGCAGATCTTCCGCGGTTACGTCCGCTACATCGGCGTCGGCGCGATCGCCACGGC
>JAMPYE010000520.1 GCA_023700825.1 Thermoanaerobaculia bacterium
AAGAGTCGCCACGGGCGCGCCTGACAGGGAATCGAGGACGGTGAGATTGACGCCGGCGCGCATGTCCGCCGTGCAAGCCACGTGCAATCGCGCGTTCGCCGACAGGACCGGGGTGCGTGCGGACACGACCTTGGGTTGCGCGACCACGGTGAGGTTCACCTCGCCGGGTCGCCGAACCACGGCCGTGCCGTCGTTGCGCGACTGAAGCGCCGCGGTATCCGTCGCGGTAATCACCGGGATCCCGTAGTCGTCGGGATGGCCTTCGACCGTCGCCCGCAGGATCAGCGAGTCCGGCGGCGTGAGGTAGGTATCACCGAGGAGCAACTCCGGACCTAACCCTGCCTTCAGGCTCAGGTGCGAGAGAGGGATGCCTGGGGACGGATCGGAGGGTTCGATGAACGCGGTGCAGCTGGCGAGAAGGCAAGCGCTCGCTGCGATGGCGCGTAAATCGTTGCGGCATACTGCCATAGTCTGATCCTACGGGTCGCCAGAGCGTCGCGCAAGCTGGCGGGGATGCCCCGCTCAGCCGGCCGTATCGGTCGCCGAGTGTGCTGCGTGCGAGTCGTAAGGCCAGCCCCCCTGCTGGGCCGCCAGTGCCGCGCTCCGCGAACCGGTGCCGGCGCCCGCCAAATCGCCAGTCGAAATCCTGAATCGAAGTCCTGAGTCCCGTTCCGGATTCCATATGCTCAATCGTCGTTCAAGACTTGACAGCACAAGGAATTGCGCTACCTTCCGCAGGCTACAGGGAATTGCGGAGAATCGCGTTCTTTGCAGCCGGCCACTTCGGTGGACGACCGGGAGACTGCGCCCGGCATTATGGGCCCGCCAACTGACTGGAAGCGGTTGTCAGCGCGGGGGCGAAGGACCAAGCCGACCGATGACGCACGAGAGCATTCGTAGCTCGCGCCGAGGTTTCCGAAAAGCAACGCAGGACAACTCAACGTCGAGGAAGCTCTCGGCGCGCCGTGGGTCCCCATTCGTGCAGCAGTGGCGAGTGTACCCGGCGAGGTCGGATGGATACCGGCTCAATCCACTTCGGTGGGGCGGGCGCCCGGTCCAGCCGGTTTTTTGTTCGATGGACCTGTGCAGACCACGCCGCGTGCGGCGAATCAAATACTATCGGCTCCCTCTCTCGACATATGGCCCGCGACACCGAACTCAAGTACTACCGCAATATCGGCATCATGGCCCACATCGATGCCGGTAAGACCACGACGACTGAGCGCGTCCTCTATTACACGGGGAAGTCGCACAAGATCGGCGAGGTCCACGACGGTGCGGCCACGATGGACTGGATGGAGCAGGAGCAGGAGCGCGGCATCACGATCACCTCGGCCGCGACGACGTGCTTCTGGATGCGCCACGGCCAGAGCGACAAGAAGGGCGAGGGGCCGGAGTACCGCATCAACATCATCGACACGCCGGGGCACGTCGACTTCACGGTGGAAGTGGAACGCTCGCTGCGCGTGCTCGACGGCGCCGTGGCGCTGCTGGACTCGGTGGCCGGCGTGGAGCCGCAGACCGAGACCGTCTGGCGCCAGGCCGACCGGTACAAGGTCCCGCGCATGATCTTCGCGAACAAGATGGACCGCGTCGGCGCGAACTTCGACCGCTGCATGGAGATGATCAAGGACCGGCTCACGCGCAACGCGTACGCGCTGCAGCTGCCGGTCGGGTCGGGTGAGCTCTTCACGGGCCACATCGACATCATCGAGCGCAAGCAGTACATCTTCGACGAGGAGACGCTCGGCAAGACCTGCACGGTCACCGACATCCCCGCCGACATGGTGGAGCGGGTCGAGGCGGCGCGCCACGAGCTGGTGGAAGCGGCCGTGATGCACGACGACGAGCTGATCGAGAAGTTCCTCAACGAGGGCGCCGATTCGCTCACCGTCGCCGAGATCCGCCACGCGATCCGCGCGGCGACGATCAAGATGGCCTTCTGCCCCGTGCTCTGCGGCGCCTCGTTCAAGAACAAGGGCGTGCAGGCGCTGCTCGACGCCGTCATCGACTACCTGCCGTCGCCGACGGAGAAGCCGGCGATCCAGGGGCACCTGCCGCACCACGACGAGACGTTCGACACGCGCGACGTGAACGACGAGGCGCCGTTTGCCGCGCTGGCGTTCAAGATCGCCACCGACCCGTTCGTCGGCCGCCTCACGTTCTTCCGCGTCTACTCGGGCGTCCTGAAGGCCGGGTCGCACGTCTACAACAGCTCCAAGGACAAGCGCGAGCGCATCGGCCGCCTCCTCCAGATGCACGCCAACAAGCGTGAGGAGATCGAGGAAGTGCGCGCCGGCGACATCGCCGCCGCCATCGGCCTCAAGGAAACGCGCACCGGCGACACGCTGTGCGACGAGGACAAGCCGATCATCCTCGAGGCGATGAAGTTCCCGACGCCCGTCATCGACGTGGCGATCGAGCCGAAGACGAAGGCCGACCAGGACAAGCTCGCGATCGCGCTCAACAAGCTGGCCGAGGAAGACCCGACGTTCCGGGTGCACACCGACGCCGAGACGGGGCAGACGATCATCTCCGGGATGGGCGAGCTGCACCTCGAGATCATCGTCGACCGCATGATGCGCGAGTTCAAGGTGGACGCCAACGTGGGTCGCCCGCAGGTGGCGTACCGCGAGACGATCCGCAAGCGCGCCGAGAAGGTCGAGGGGAAGTTCGTGCGCCAGTCGGGCGGCAAGGGGCAGTACGGCCACGTGGTCATAAACATCGAGCCGGCCGAGCAGGGCCAGGGCTTCGTGTTCGAGGACAAGATCGTGGGCGGCGTGATCCCGCGCGAATACATCGGTCCCGTGGAACAGGGGATCAAGGAAGCGCTGGAGAACGGCGTGCTGGCCGGCTACCCGATGGTCGACGTCAAGATCCAGCTCGTGTACGGGTCGTACCACGAGGTCGACTCGAGCGAAATGGCGTTCAAGATCGCGGGATCGATGGCGTTCAAGGAGGCGGCCAAGCAGGCGTCTCCGTGCATCCTCGAGCCGCAGATGAAGGTCGAGGTCGTCTGCCCCGAGTCGTACATGGGCGACGTGCTCGGCGACCTGTCGTCACGCCGCGGGAAGATCGGCGGCATGACGCAGCGCGGGGAGGCGCAGGTAATTGCGTCCACGGTGCCTCTCTCCGAGATGTTCGGCTACTCCACGAAGCTCCGCTCGATGTCGCAGGGCCGGGCGGTGTACTCGATGGAGTTCTCGCACTACGAAGAAGTGCCGAAGAGCAAGGCGGAAGAGATCATCAGCAAGGTGAAGTAACGCAGACGGGAAACGGGAGACGGGAGACGGGAGGGAAATCCCGGCGCGACTCTCCCCGTTCAGGGCACCTCCACACCACCAGGAAACGCTGCAATGGCTAAGGCAAAATTCGAGCGGAGCAAGCCGCACGTAAACGTCGGCACCATCGGCCACGTCGACCACGGCAAGACCACCACCACGGCCGCCCTGACGAAGATCTCGGCGGACAAGGGCTTCGGGACGAAGTACGTCGCCTACGACGAGGTGGCCAAGGCCTCGGAGTCGCAGGGGCGTCGTGACTCGACGAAGATCCTCACGATCGCGACCTCGCACGTCGAGTACGAGACGAACAATCGTCACTACGCG
>JAMPYE010000521.1 GCA_023700825.1 Thermoanaerobaculia bacterium
AAGTAGAGTCGGGAGGAGTCGGAGGTCATGGTCGTCGTTTATCCGACGGGACAGCTGCGGTGTCAAGCGGGGAGACAAGAGCGGGCGAAGTCAAGAGCTTGAAGTTAGAAGCTAGAACGATGAATGTTGAATCCAGCAAGGACACCATCTTCATTTCTGGATTCAACATTCATCGTTCTAGCTTCTAACTTCGTCTCTTCCTCCACCCATCCCTCACCCCAGAAACCGCGTCTCGTTGTGCCACCAGAGCGCTTCCACCATCGGACGGTGTGCGGTCTTGCGAGGGAGGCGAACGGGAACGCCGTCGAGTGCGGCGTAGTCTTCGCTCGCCTTCGCGATGGATGGCGCGACCCGAAGGAAGTACTCCGTCGTGACGGTGAGGTGCCCGGCCTCGAAGAGGCGCGCGAGGTCGGCACGGAGAAGCAGGCCGTTCGCGACCTCGTATCCGGGGGCGTCGGGAAGAACTCGGATCCTCGCAGCCGACAAGGCACTCACGGTCGTCTCGCCGGTGACTGCGCAGCGGCGATCGTAGGCGTCGAGGACCGCCCCCACGAAGCTGAGCCTGCCGAATCGCGGGACCATGACGAGAGGCGTGTAGCCGGCCACGTCTTCGCCCGCGCGACGGCGATCGGCGCGCACCCGGGCAAGGCAATCCCGAAGCAGCGCTTTCCCGTCACCGCGCTCGACGCTGTAGCTCTTCCCCTGCCCTACGCGCGGGACGAAATCGGCCGGGACGGCGATCCAGTCGTCCTCGTCGAAAAACACCGGCTCTCCGAGAAGGATGCAGCCCGCGGGATGGTCGGCCTTCGAGCCGCCCCGGAGTCCCGCGCGCGAGCGCATTCGATGGAGGCGCTCGATCATCTCGCTGAGCGACGCCGCCCCGCAGGCGTCGCCGAAGAACGCCCAGGCCGCGGAGCAGGGCAACTGCGTGTAGTGCGCGAAGCGTGCGAAGCCCGCGACGGCGTTGTGAGGTGCCTTGAGCTTGAAGAAGAACGGCTCGCCCGCCTTGAGCGCGCGAAAGGCCTCGCCGCCGGCGCGCCAGAAACACGCCTCGTCGAGTCGGGAACCACCTCGCAGCTGCGCGAACCAGTCCCAGTCGGTATTCGCGACGAACCCCTTCATGATCGCAGGTTGAAAGTGTATCGCCGCTCCGCGAAAGGTCGTCAGGAATCCGTGGAGGCCTCGCGGCGCTTAGCACAGGGCATGAACCGGCGCACCGTCATCGCCATTGTGTTCGCAGTCGCCGCGATCGCCATCGCCTGCGGGGCCCTCGCGGTCCATAGCGGGCTCCTCGCTGCCGACAACACGACGGTGTTGCACGTCGGAACCCGGACGGTAAGGCCCCCGATGCTCGCTCCTGTCGAGGGAACCCGCGCGAGGAACGTGATACTCATCGTCGGCGACGGGATGGGGTTCACGCAGCTCAGCGCGGGCCGGATCGCGCTTCGCGGGCCCGACGGAATCCTCTGGATACAGACGCTGCCGTCGAGCGCGATCGTGCGCACGCAGTCGGCGTCGAGCCTCGTGACCGACTCGGCGGCCGCGGCGACCGCGATGGCCACCGGAGTCCGCGTCCCGAACACCGTGGTATCCGTCGACGCCAACGGCAAACCGCTGCGGACCCTGTTTGAGAAGGCACGGGCACGCGGTCTCGCCGCGGGAATCGTGACGACGACCGACCTCACCGATGCAACGCCGGCTGCATTCGTCGCTCACGTGAAGTCGCGGCGTGACAGGATCGAGATTGCGGACCAGCAGTCCGCGAGCGGCATCGAGGTGATGCTAGGCGGCGGGCCCGAGCACTTCCTTCCCGTCGCTCGTGGCGGAAGGCGCGTCCGTACCGACCTGGTCGAATCGATGCGGGCCGCGGGTTACACCATCGCTCTCGAACCCGCGGCGCTCGCCACTCCGAAATCCGGCAAGCTCCTCGGACTCTTCGAGGATACGAAACGTCCGCCGCTCTCGACGATGACACGCGTGGCTCTCGAAACTCTCGCGCGCGATCCGGAGGGCTTCGTGCTCCTCGTCGAAAACGAGGAGACCGACTCGGCCTCACACCGGCACGAGCTCCCCCGCCTGATTCGCGGCATGCAGGAGCTCGACGAGGCGGTTCGCATCGCCCTCGAGTTCGCGAAGGCCGACGGCCGGACGCTCGTCGTCGTCACTGCAGATCACGAGACAGGCGGCATGCAGCTCGTCGAGACCAAGGTTGCGGGAACGCTCGGAGTGCGCTGGATCAACGGCAAGCACACCGCGCAGCCGGTGCCGCTCTTCGCGTGGGGCCCGGGAGCGTCGAGCTTCGCCGGCGAGATCGACAACACGGCAATCCACCGATTGCTCGTGGAGGCGCTTGGGTTGGAAGCAGAGCCTCCCGAAGGGAGGCCGTAGGGTAGCGGTTCCATGTGGCGCAGGCACTCCTGCCTGCGCCACATTCCGCCACTTATCGTCGCGGACACATTCGGCCTACGTCCCCAGCTCCTCCAGCGCGCGATCGAGCATCTGCTCGACACGCCCCGCGTCGGGGCTCTCACAGTAAATCCGGATGATCGGCTCGGTGCCGGATTTGCGGAAGAGAATCCAGGAGCCGTCGACGAAGTTGAGCTTCACCCCGTCCTTCGACTCGCGCCCCGCCACTGCAAGGCCGAAGCTGCCGTCGAGCCCGCCTGACGCGGCACGATCGATCAGCCTGCGGTTGGCATCCATCGGGCTCTTCACGTCGCGCCGTGAGTAATGCAGGCGGCCGAACTCGTCCTCCATCGACTCGACGATCTTCGAGAGAGGCTTCTGCTGCGAGGCGACGCACTCGGCGGCCAGGAGGCCCGAGAGGATTCCGTCGCGTTCCGGAAGGAAGGCGCCGAAACCAATTCCTCCACTCTCCTCGCCTCCGATGACGATCTTTCGCGCAAGCATGAGATCCGCCACGTACTTGAAGCCGATCGGCGTCTCGTGAAGCTTCACGCCGAGAGCCTTCGCGATCGTCTCGATGAGCCGTGTCGTCGAGAACGTCTTCACCAGCTCACCTTCGAGCTTCCGCGTCCGGACGAGCTCGAGCGCGAGCAGCGAGATCAGCTTGTGCGGGGAGACGAACTCTCCCCGTTCGTCGAGGATGCCGACGCGGTCAGCGTCGCCGTCGTTGCAGATGGCGAGATCGAACCCGCCTGCCTTCATCATCGCGGCCGACGCTTCGATGTTCTCGGGGATCGGCTCCGGGTTGACGCCACCGAACGACGGGTTCGTCTCGCTCCGAATCGTCGTGACCGTGGTCTTCGATCCGTCTCCGAGCATCCGCGCAGGGAGCCCTGCAGCGACCCCATGGATCGGGTCGTGAAGGATTCGCAGGCCCGCGCCCGCGACGAGCCCTCGATCGAGGAACGCACCGACGGCCGCGCAATAGTCGGTGAGGAAGTCCTGCCTCTCGACCGAGCCTCCAGGGCGCTCGAGCGTCTCGCCGAGACTCTTCGCGATCAGGTCGTAGGTCTCGGGCAGCGCGGAGCCGCCGTACCAGCCCTTGAACTTCAGGCCGTTGTAGCTCGCGGGGTTGTGGCTCGCCGTGATGACGACGCCGCCGAGGAGCTTTCGCTTCCAGGCGGTGAACGAGACCGCCTGC
>JAMPYE010000025.1 GCA_023700825.1 Thermoanaerobaculia bacterium
GCCCCGACCCTTTGTCAGCGGATGCCGCGTGACTACTTCGCGCTTAGCTGCTTCCAGAGGCTCTCCGCCTCCGCACCCTCGATGACCTTCGTGTCGACGTCGTGGATGATGCGCAGCTTCGCCGGCTTCGATGGCTCCGGCGGTGCAAAGAAAAGCGCCTGAACCGATCGGTGAGGAATGCCGAGCGTACCGTTCATATGCGGAACCCAGAGGACCCGGGAGAGCAGGGCCTGGTCGGCCTGAATCGCCTGCCACGCCGCACTCGCCTCGGTGCCCGTGAGGACTTTTCCCTGGGCGTTGCCGTCGTAGATGATGCGAAGCGTCGCGCTCGCGGGCTCAGCCGTCGCGGAGTACCACATCGTGCCGACGCGATCGGGGTTGATCGCTAGCGTGCCACCCATGTGCGGAACGACGATCCAGCTCGCGGCTCCCGCGACGACCGGGAGCAGGGTAACGATCAACGCGACAACCAGTCTTGTGAGCTTCATCTCAGCCTCCTCCGGCAATCGTGAAGGACGACACGATCGACACCTCGCGAAAAGAAGCTCCGCAGGCCCGGCATGCCAGCCGGTTCACGGGGAGCGTCTCGCCCTAACGGAAAACTTCCCTTACAACGAGCGGAAGATCGCCTTGCCTGCGTAGACCGCCGCGTCGCCCAGCTCTTCCTCGATGCGGATCAGCTGGTTGTACTTCGCCATCCGGTCGCTGCGCGAGGCCGAGCCGGTCTTGATCTGCCCGCAGTTCGTGGCGACGGCGAGATCGGCGATCGTCGAATCCTCGGTTTCTCCCGAGCGATGCGACATGACCGCGCGATATCCCGCGCGCTTCGCCATTTCGACCGCGTCGAGCGTCTCGGTCAGCGAGCCGATCTGGTTGACCTTGATCAGGATGGCGTTCGTGATCCCCTTCGCGATTCCCTCGGCGAAGATCTTCGTGTTCGTCACGAACAGGTCGTCGCCGACCAGCTGCGTGTTCGCGCCCATCGCGTCGGTGTGGAGTTTCCAGCCGTCCCAGTCGCCCTCGGCCATGCCGTCCTCGATCGAGATGATCGGATAGGTCCTTCTGAGCTCCTGATAGTAGGCATTCAACTCCGCGGCCTTGAGCTTTCGCCCTTCGCCGTGGAGGTCGTAGATGCCGTCCTTGTAGAACTCCGATGCGGCGACGTCGAGAGCGAGGTAAATCTGCTCGCCCGGCTTGTAGCCAGCCTTCTCGATCGCGCTCATGATGTAGCTGAGCGCCTCGGAGGGCGATTTCACGTTAGGCGCGAACCCTCCCTCGTCGCCTACGGACGTCGTCAGCCCCTTGTCGCGGAGGATCTTCTTCAGGCTATGGAAGGTCTCGGCACCGGCGCGCAGCGCCTCGCTGAACGACGTGAAGCCGGCCGGGACGATCATCAACTCCTGGAAGTCGAGCGTGTTGTCGGCGTGCGCGCCGCCGTTGATGACGTTCATCATCGGCACCGGAATCGTGCGCGCGCCGGGGCCGCCGAGGTACTGGAAGAGCGGAAGCCCGCAACTCTCTGCCGCCGCGCGGGCGACGGCGAGCGAGACGCCGAGAATCGCGTTGGCGCCCAGCTTCGACTTGTTATCGGTGCCGTCGAGCTCGAGCATCACCAGGTCGATGAGCGCCTGTTCGCGCGCATCCATGCCTTCGACTTCGTTCGCGATGTCGGAGTTGACGTGATCGACGGCCTTGCTTACGCCCTTGCCGAGATAGCGCCCTTTGTCGCCGTCGCGAAGCTCCAGGGCCTCGCGCGTGCCGGTCGACGCGCCCGACGGAACCGCCGCGCGCCCAAGCACGCCGGAATCGAGAACGACATCGACTTCGATTGTGGGGTTGCCGCGTGAATCGAGGATTTCCCGTGCGAAGACTTCAGAGATCGTGAACATGATTTCGCTAGTCTACCCGCGCGGGTTGGGGAGGGAAAGTGAGGAATTGAGAATTGGAGAATTGAGAATCGAGAGAGGGCAGAAGACGCGATTTCGCGAGCGAATCGCCCCGACTACCTGAGGCAGACCAGGAAGCCGGGAGTCTGCACCGATCGCGCCTTCGGAGAGCCGCGGCGCCGGGCACCCTGCCGGGCAGCGCGCTCAGAGACCGGGAGCTTCCGGAGGCGGTGCCGTCTCCGTCTCAGTGGCCGAGGTATCCACCGCTGTCGTCGGCAGCGGTGCCGTCGATTCCTCGGAAGGAGGCGGCTCGTCTGTGCTCACGGCCGCCGGAGGTGCCCCGGCGTCGTCAGGAGAGGACCCCGTCGTTTCGGCCGGCGGCGTTTCCTCGTCCGCTGCGCGCGGGGGAGGAGGCGCGGAGAGCACCTGCTGCTCGAAGTAGCGGCCCCACCGTGTCATCCGCGAAAGGATGATGCGCTGCCGTGCGCGGAGGCGTTTGTTCGGCGCGCCAGGATTCATCTTGCGCGGATTCGGCAGGCATCCGGCGAGCAGCGCGGCCTCCGAAGGAGTCAACGCCGACGCGGGTTTCTTGAAGTAGAACCGCGCGGCGGCTTCCGCACCGTACACGCGCTCCCCGAACTCGACCGAGTTCAGGTAGATCTCGAGGATTCTCTTCTTCGTCAGCTCGCGCTCGAGGGCCCGCGTTATCAGCAGCTCCCTCACCTTGCGATACGGATTTTTCGACGGCGATAGATAGAGGTTCTTCGCGAGCTGCTGGGTGATCGTCGAGCCTCCGCGCGCGAGCTTGCCCTTCTCGAGGTTCGTCTCGAAGGACTTCTTCAGCTCGTCGACGTCGACTCCCTCGTGATCGTAGAAGGCGGAATCCTCCGACACGATCACCGCGCGGCGGAGGTTAGGCGAGATCCGGTCGTAGGGGACCCAGCGGCGCTGCAGCTCGTCGCTCTTTCCCTGCTTCCTGAGTTGCTTGCGCCGGAGCTCCATGAACGCCGTCGTCTTCGGGTTCTCCTTGCGCAGCTTCTCGACGTCGGGAAAGGTCAGCCACTCGAAGGCGGCGAAGAGCAGGACCGCGGCCAGGAGTGCGATCGTGATGCGCTTCACGAGTCCGCGCCGCCGAGGTGGTGGGCCGGAGGTTGGCGCCCCCTCAGGTGTCCTCGCATCGAGTTCGGGATTCGTCATTGCCGCCAGCTTAGCGACCTCAGGGTCGTGAGCGCCAGTTTCCATCAATGCCTCCTGTGCCGGGTAAGACCCACCGATTGATCACTCGCCATCCCGCCGGTACGAACGCATATTTGAATGAATAACCTGGGAGGTCTTCATGAGCGCCGCTGCCCGCGTGTTGGTTCTGGGTCTATTCGTGATCGTGTCGCCGGTCGTGTCGACCGGCGACGAGCTCGCACCGCGAGCAGTTCCACTTCGTCCTCCTGTCTCGACCGTCTTCGCGCTGCCGGAGGCGAATGGGCCCAATCAGGTGGTAAACGGCAGCTTCAAGACAGACTTCTCGTCCTGGAATCCGATTCTCAGCATTCCGAGCTTCAGTTCGACCGACGCCAGTAATTCGCCTTCGTCGGGCTCGGTGGTCGTGCTCAACTCCCTCTCCGGGGCAAACCTGCCGGTCGACCTCCGGCAATGTTTCGCGATCACCGGCCTGACGCCGGGACGCCAGTACGCGTGGGGCGGCAAGGTGCGGATCCCGTCGGGACAGACGCGCTCGGGCTACGCGTACATGTACCTCGTATGGGTGTCGAACCTCACGTCGTACGACTACTGCTCCGGCCACGTGCAGGTCGATGCCGGGGCGGTCGTCCATTCCTCTGGAGTTCCCGCGAATCAATGGATCCCCCTTACGGGACCGGTGGTCACCGCGCCGTCCGGTGCCGTCGGTGCCCAAATCTCGTTCAACAACCAGAAGGACCAGGCGGGCGAGAGTTTCCGCTACCACGCCGACGACGCGTTCCTGTACGAGATCAACGTTGCGACTACCACGAGCATCATCGGACCGTCCTCGGGCGACGCAGGCGCACCGCTCGTCTTCGAGGCAAGCGCGACGGGCTGCACGCCGGACCCGACCGGATGGAACTGGACGGCGACAGGCGGTGCGACGGTCACCGCGGCGACGACGCGCACCGCCTCGATCGTCTTCCCCTCGAGCGGCACGTTCAGCGTTGCAACTTCGAACTCCGCGTGCGGCTCGAACGCGTCGAAACAGGTTGGCATCACCTCTCGCGGCCCCGAGCTCGCGGTCACCGCGCCCACACGCGGCCTGGTGCAGGACCCGAACGTCGGCGGCGCGACCGACTCCTATGCGCTGACGAACGTCGGCGGCGGCCCGACGACCGTCACGCTCACGCAGTTCGGCTCGTTCTTCACGCAGAGCCCGGCGTCATTCCCCCTCTCTCCCGGCCAGACGCAAATCGTGACCCTGACCGGCTTGCCACAGCCGGCGGGTCTCTATGGTGGAACGTCACTGATCGCCGGCACCGGAGTCGCGCAACAGCCGACGGGGGTGACCTTGCTCGTCGCGGCGGCCCCGAGCGGCAGCGTACTCGCGGCCCCGCAGCAGAACCGCGTCGACGTGGTGGACGCGACGAGCGGCTCCGCGACCTTCGTCAACAGCGGAACAGGCACGCTCAACGGCACGGTCGTATCGAAAGTCCCCTGGCTCCGTACCGACGGCTCGGTGGTCGTCATCCCGCCGGGTTCCAACCGGAGTGTGCCGTTCACGATCGATCGCGCCCGGCGCCCGGACGGCAACTCACCCCTGGGTTCGGTAGCAGGAGGCATGGAGCTCGTCTTTCGCGCGTCGGGCAGCGGAGCCCGCTCGGCGCCCGAAGCCGGGCCTCCGAGCGGCGCGAGTCTGGTCACGGTCGTCGACACGGTGAAGCCTCCCACGTCGTCCACGACGATTCCCGCGCTGCTGCCCGGACAGCTCGCGCTCTTCGTCCCCGGCGTGGGGCACATCACCGGGACCGTCGGCGTGTTTCTTTCCGACATCTCGATCACGAGCACTCTTCCGAGCGGATCGATCGGCGACCTCGTCATGTACTACACGCCGAAGGGAGGCAGCGCTTCGCAGCAAACGACCGTCTCCGCCGTGCCCTCCGGGAAGCCGGTCGGGCTCGCGGACCTCGTGAAGGGCGTGTTCGGCGCCGACGCGCAGATCGGGACGCTGCAGTTACGTTCCAGCCAGATCGACAGGATCTCGATCGGCGCGACCGTCATCAACTCGAGCAACGCCGCCGGGACCTACGGAACCGTGATCCCGGTGTTCCGCTCGGATCGCGGCATCGCGCCGGTGGCCGATGCCCCGGGGACGCTCGTGCTCACCGGCCTGCGCAAGGACGGCAGCGGGCACACGAACCTCTACCTCCAGGAAACGGTCGGCCTGCCGACGAAGGTGCAGATCCAGTTCCGCGACGCGAACGGGCTGGCGCTCGAAACGCGAATCGAAGACCTGGCCCCATTCGCACTCGTCTCCCGAAATGACACCGTTCCCGCGGGTGCCGTCATGGCGACGCTAAGCCACTTCACCCAGTCGAACGGGAGGTTCGTCGCCTTCGCCACACCGGTCGACCGTGCGAGCGGTGACACATGGGCCGTTTCCGACTGGCGGCATCAATACGCGTACAGCGGCACGCAGCCGATGCTCGTCCCGATCGTAGGCACGTTGCACGGCGTGAACAACACGTACTTCCGCACCGACGTTTCGCTGACGAACGTTTCGCCCGCTACTGGCACGGCGACCGCGCGTTACTACCCGCGCGGGGGATCGATGATCGAGCGCTCGATCACGCTCGGCTCGAACCAGTCGCGCGTCGTTTCCGACGTCGTCGCGAACCTTTTCAACGTATCTGGCGACTCCGTGGGCCATGTCATCGTGACTCCGACGTCGGGTAACTTCGTCGTCACGAGCCGCACCTACACCACCGTGCAGGGACAGGCGGCAACGCTCGGCACGGGCGTTCCGACACTGGCCCTGAACGCGTCGCTCAAAGCCGGTGACACGCGACGAATCGGCGGCATCGAGGACGCGGCATTCCCGACGATCGCGACGGCGCGACCCGGAACGTTTCGAACGAACTTCGGGCTCGTCGAAACCTCGGGCAAGAGCGCCACCGTCCGGGTCACGCTCCGATACACATACTCCGCGAGTGGAGCGACTGTCGTCGCCTCCACGGCGACCGCAACGAAGGACTACCAGCTCACGCCGAACCAGTTCATGCTTCTCACGAACATCGCGAAAGAGCTCATCGGGCCCGACCGCGACACTCGCTTTGGCGACCTGCGAAACATGCAGGCCGACTTCGCGGTAACTTCGGGCGACGGCTCGGTGGCCGTGTTCATCTCGTCGACCGACAACGGAACAGGTGACACGATCCTCCGCGTGGATTGAGCCGATACATGACTGGAAACGAACCCGTATCGCGAATCAAGTTGCCGGGAGGGCCCGAACAGACCGTCTCCTCGATCATCGTCGACGAGCGAAGCGCTGTCGCGTTCGAGTTCTTCGACTTCAGCCCGGCGGCGCAGGAACATTTCGGGAACGACATCGCGATCTCGATCGTGGTCGCGCCATCGGCACGCGCAGCTCTCGCTGTCGCGCTGGGCCTACCGGAAGGCGCTGGCGACGCGGCGTTGCTGGGCGCCTGCGCTGCGCGATTTCAGAGCTACTTCGATGTGCAGCCCTGGCTCGAGCAGAACGACATCCCGTACGAGAAAAAGTTCGAATCGCACGCGTGAGCGCGCGAAGCGATGCGCGGGACGGACGGGCTGGCATAATGACAGGCGTGACGGCCGGCGCGATTCTTCCCGATTGCGAGCACCGACTCGCCGGGTGGGCTCTGTTGTGGGCCGACCTCGAGCCCGTGCCGGCCGATGAACCCGCGATCGCCGCTCTTTGCGCGTCGGTGACGGCGTCGGTGCGCACGCGACACACCCTCGAGTCGCTCTCGTCCGACCCGACCGTGAGCGGGATCCGGAAGCTCTTCCGGGCGGCGGGCACCGATCCGACGCGCTATCGTCCTTCGAACGAAGCGCTGCTGCGCCGGCTGCTGAAGGGCGAGGAGATGCCGCGGATCAGCCCGATCGTCGACCTCAACAACTGTCTCTCGGCGGAGCTCGCGGTTCCCGTCTGTGTCATGGACGTCCGCCACCTGGAGCCACCTTTCGTCTTCCGCGCAGGCGCGCCGGACGAGGCGTACGAATCGCTTCGCGGACCGTTCGCTCTCGAAGGGAAGCCTCTGCTCGTCGATGCCCTGGGCCCCGCCGATACGCCGATCACCGGCGGCGTGCGCGTGAAAGTCAGGGACGACTCCGATCGCGCCTTGCTGGTCGCCTACATGCCGCGCGGCACGGGCGTGGAGGAACGGGCAGCGGCAACGCTCGAATCTCTCCTCGCGCGCGCCTCCGTCGCAACGCTCCGAGCCTGGGGCATCACGACTTAGTGGCGAAGGCGTCCAGCCTCTGCCGAACCGCGCAACTTCCTCACGCTGCGCGGAGCGAGCAAGGCGGGACGCCTCGCCTACGCGGCGCAGGCAGGAGTACCTGCGCCACACATCCGACCGCCCTATGCCTTCACCGAATCCAGGAGCCACGCGAGATACGGCTCCGCGACATGCTCCGGTGTGAGCACGACGAATTCGGGAACCGTATAGGGGTGGATCTCGCGGAGGCGTCTCTCGAGCTCCTCGACCCGCGAGGCCGACGTCTTGATCACGAGCAACCGCTCCGCGTCCTCGACGAGCTTCCCCTCCCAGACGTAGCACGACTCGACCGGCGTGATGCTGACGCAGGCCGCGAGCCGTGCCTCGACGAGCGACTTCGCGATCCGCTTCGCGTCGTCCGCGGTCCCCACCGTCGAAAGCACAAGTCGGGCTTCGTCCATGACGACGATTATAGCGATGACGACGAGGCTGCGACTGGCAAGACGCTTCGGACCGCGCGGAGCCGGAGCGGAGGCCACACCCGGAGATTTCTGGCGGAATTTCCTACCTAATGTAGAGCCGCGCAGACCTGCTCGTTCTCTCCATTACAATGACCGCCTACCCGGTGCCACGACGAACGTGGCAGGTCCCCGAGGATTCCGATGGATTCGATCATCATTCGCGGCGCACGCGAGCACAACCTGAAAAACATCGACGTCGTCATCCCGCGCAACAAGCTCGTGGTGATTACCGGCGTCTCCGGCTCCGGCAAGTCGTCGCTCGCGTTCGACACGATCTTCGCGGAGGGGCAGCGGCGGTACGTCGAGTCGCTCTCGGCCTACGCGCGGCAGTTCCTCGAGCAGATGGAGAAGCCCGACGTCGACGCGATCGAGGGGCTCTCCCCGGCGATCTCCATCGAACAGAAGACGACCTCAAAGAACCCGCGCTCGACGGTCGGCACCGTCACCGAGATCTACGACTACCTTCGCCTGCTCTACGCTTCGGTCGGCGTGCCTCACTGCACCGAGTGCGGCCAGGAGATCCGGCCGCAGACGATCCAGCAGATGGTCGATCGCCTCCTGCGCCTGCCGACCGGCACGAAGTTCACCGTGCTCGCCCCGTACATCCGCGGGAAGAAGGGCGAGTACCGCAAGCAGATGATGCAGATGGTGAAGGAAGGCTTCACCCGCGCGGTCGTCGACGGCGAGACCGTCGAGCTCGCCGACCCTCCCACGCTCGACAAGCAGAAGAAACACACGATCGACGTCGTCATCGACCGCCTCGCGATGAAGGAGGGGATCGAGCAGCGCCTCTTCGACTCGATCGAGACCGCCGCGCGCGTCGCGAAAGGGCTGGTGAAGATCCTCTACGCCGAGGACAAGCGCGAAGAGCTTTTGTCGCAGAACTACGCCTGTCCTGACTGCGGCGTGTCGATCGGCGAGCTCGCCCCTCGCCTCTTCTCCTTCAACTCCCCCTACGGCGCGTGCTCCGACTGCGCGGGTCTCGGCGTCTTTCTCGAGGTCGACATCGACAAACTGGTGCCGAATCCCGAAAAGACGATCGGCGAAGGCGCGATCGCCCTCTGGCGCGAGGGGGCGGACAACTGGCGCACCAAGCAGATCGACCAGCTCGCGAGGCACTACAAGTTCAAGCTCGACGTTCCCTGGGCGAAGCTGCCCGAGCGCGCGCGCAACTCGATCCTCTACGGCAGCGAGGACAAGATCAAGTTCCAGTTCTCCGGCGAGTCGAGCGAGTACAACTACACCTCGGAGTACGAGGGTCTCGTGCCGATGCTCACGCGACGCCACAAGGAAGCGTCGGACGACATGCGCGAGGAGATCGAGAAGTTCATGACGGCGCGGCGCTGCGCCGCCTGCGGCGGGCGCCGCCTCAAGAAGGAGGCGCTCGCCGTGAAAGTCGCGAGCAAGTCGATCGACGAGATCGTCGTCCGCTCGCTCCGCGATTCGCAGACGTTCTTCGACTCGCTCTCGCTCGGCGAGCGCGAGGAGAAGATTGCCGGCAAGATCCTCAAAGAGATCCGTGACCGTCTCCGGTTCCTCAACGCCGTCGGCGTCGGTTACCTCACGCTCGACCGCGCCTCGGCGACGCTCTCGGGCGGCGAAGGCCAGCGCATTCGGCTTGCGACGCAGATCGGCTCGAAGCTCATGGGCGTGCTCTACGTGCTCGACGAGCCATCCATCGGCCTTCACCAGCGCGACAACCGCCAGTTGCTCGACGCGCTCGAGAACCTTCGCGACATCGGCAACACCGTGATCGTCGTCGAGCACGACGAGGAGACGATCCACGCCGCCGACCACGTCATCGACCTCGGCCCCCGCGCCGGCGAGCACGGCGGCGAAGTCGTCGCCGAGGGAACGATCGACGAGATCATGACCTTCGAACGCTCGCTCACCGCGAAGTACCTCTCGGGCGAGAAGGCGATCGCGATCCCCGCGATCCGGCGCAAGGCCGATGCGCGCGAGCTCGTCGTTCACGGGGCGAGCGAGAACAACCTCCGCAACATCGACGTCCGCTTCCCGATCGGCCTGATGATCGCGGTCACTGGCGTGTCAGGCTCGGGCAAGTCGACTCTCGTGAACGACATCCTTTTCGCCGCGCTCTCGCGGCGGATCAACGAGTCGTCGATGATTCCGGGAGCGCACGAGTCGATCTCGGGGCTCGAGCACATCGACAAGGTCATCGATATCGACCAGTCCCCGATCGGGCGCACGCCGCGCTCGAATCCGGCGACCTACGCGAATCTCTTCACCGAGATCCGCAACCTGATGTCGAAGACTCCCGAGGCCCGGATGCGCGGGTACGGGCCGGGACGCTTCTCGTTCAACGTCAAGGGCGGACGCTGCGAGGCGTGCAAAGGCGACGGCAAGAACAAGATCGAGATGCACTTCCTCCCCGACATCTACGTCACGTGCGACATCTGCGGCGGGCGCCGCTACAACCGCGAGACGCTCCAGGTCATGTACAAGGGAGCGTCGATCGCCGACATTCTCGAGATGACGGTCGAGCACGCACTCGAGATCTTCCGCAACATCCCGAAGATCCACCGCATCCTCGAGACGCTCGACGAGGTCGGCCTCGGATACATCAGGCTCGGCCAGTCGTCGACGACACTTTCGGGAGGAGAGGCTCAGCGCGTGAAACTCGCGCGCGAGCTCGCGAAACGCTCGACGGGAAGGACGCTCTACATCCTCGACGAGCCGACGACCGGCCTGCACTTCGACGACGTCTCGCGGCTGCTCCAGCTCATTCACGGCCTCGTCGACAAGGGAAACACCGTCGTCGTCATCGAGCACAACCTCGACGTCATCAAGACGGCCGACTGGGTCATCGACCTCGGTCCCGAGGGTGGAGACGAGGGAGGCGCGATCGTCGCCGAAGGAACGCCGGAGCAGGTGGCGAAGGTGAAGTGCGCGACGGGCGCATACCTGAAACGCGCGCTTTCGGGCGGCTTCAAGAAGCTCTCATCCCGAACGTAGCGCCCCGGCGCAGCCTGGTTCGGATTCTGCGGGCACGACACACCGCTCCCGGCCGCGCGCCCAACCCCGTTACAAATTCGTGACGGACAGTCGAGAAGCTCGCGCAATCAGTCACGGTCTTTCTCCGTATCCCGTAAAGTTAGCGCACACCAACCTATTGGGAACGAACGCGGGACCCGGCGATCGACACCGGCCCGCAAGAGGAGGAGAACATCTCATGAATGGCAAGGACATCCGGAAATTTCTCATCATCAGCGGTGCCGTCGCAGGCCTCGTCTCGGGGAGCCAGCTTCGCGCGGCACAGTCGGCGCGCGATCTCGCATTGAGCGAGTTGCGCTCCGCCGACGGCAAGGCCTCCGTCTCGACGATGGTCTCGATCGACGACACCAAGGACAAGGACAAGCACGGTTGCGGCAAGAACGGATGCGGCGGCAAGGACGGATGTAAGGCCGCCGCCGACAAGCACATCTGCAAGGGCCACAACGAGTGCAAAGGCAAGGGCAACTGCAAGTCGGGCGACAACGGATGCGCCGGAAAGAACAGCTGCAAGGGCAAGGGCGGTTGCGCCTCGGCCGAAGCCAAGCACGCGTGCAAGGGCCAGAACGAGTGCAAGGGACTCGGCGGCTGCAAGACCGAAAAGAACGAGTGCGCCGGTAAGAACGAATGCAAGGGCAAGGGCGGCTGCGCCGTTCCGGGCCATGGCGCCGAAGGCGAGAAGCCCGCGAAGTAAGCTGCGATCTCGCGGGAGCGGCTCCATCCCCGCGGAGTCGCTCCCGCAGTCACCGCGATCATGAACAACCGTTTCAATCTCCCCGACCTCGGCGTCGGCATCGGCCTGCGCACGACGCACTTCAGCCACATCCTCGGCACGTGGCCGTCCATCGACTGGTTCGAGGCGCTCACCGAGAACTTTCTCGACACCGGCGGTCGTCCCGCATGGGTGCTCGACCAGGTCGCCGAGCGCTACCCGATCGTATTGCACGGCGTCTCTCTCTCGATTGGAAGCAGCGACCCGCTCGACACGGCGTATCTCGCGAAGGTCCGCGCGCTCGCCCAGCGAACGCGTGCCGTGTGGGTCTCCGATCATCTCTGCTGGACGGGAGTGAGCGGGCGCAACACGCACGACCTTCTCCCGCTCCCGTACGACGAGCAGACGCTTCGCCACGTCGTCGCGAGAGTGAAGCAGGCGTCGGACGTTCTCGAGCGTCCGCTCGTGCTCGAGAATCCGTCGTCGTATCTCGAGTTCGCCTCGTCGTCGATGCCGGAGCACGAGTTCCTCGCGCGCCTGGCCGAGGAATCGGACTGCGGGCTGTTGCTCGACGTCAACAACGTCTACGTCAGCTCGTTCAATCACGGCTTCGACCCCGTCGAGTACATCGACGCGATTCCCTCGGACCGCGTGGTCCAGCACCACCTCGCGGGCCACACGAACAACGGGACGCACATCGTCGACACGCACGACGACTTCGTGATCGACGAAGTGTGGGCGCTCTATCGACACGCCGTCTCGCGAACCGGAGCGGTGTCGACGCTGCTCGAATGGGACGCGAACATCCCCGCGTTCGACGTCGTGCACGCCGAGGCGCTCAAGGCGCTCGAGCACCGCGGGCCGCACACGCTGAGCGGCAGCGAGGCGGCGCATGTCCGCTGAGCTTCCGCTCGAGCGCGTGCAGCGCTGGATGCTCGAGGTCGTGACGCAGCCAGGCTCGGTGCGCGACGCGCTCGCCTCGCCGCCTGCGCGTCGCGAGATCGAGCGCGAGAGGCTTCCCGAGCTGATTCTCCCGTCCCGCACGCTGTCGTCGGAGCAGCGCCTCGGCGTCTACCACGACATGTACATGCTGAGGATGGTCGAAGCACTCGAGTTCGACTACCCCGGCGTCGCGAAGCTGCTCGGGCACGCGCGATTCCACCGGCTCGTCGAGGGCTACGTCGGCGCATTCCCGTCGCGGAGCTACACGCTGAACCGGCTCGGCGACCATCTTCCCGAGTACATCGCTTCGCACGGTGCGATGCCGCGCCGGGCGCTGCTCGCGGACCTCGCGCGATTCGAGCTCGCCATCACGCTGGCCTTCGATGCCGCACGGAGCGCGACACTCTCGCCCGAAGCGATCCTCTCAGTTCCCGCTGAGGCGTGGGCCGAGGCACGATTCCGGACGATCGACGCGCTGCAGCTGCTTCGCGTCGACTACCCGGTCGACGACTATCTCCAATCGATCAAAGATGGCGGAACGCGCCCGCCGCTTCGGAAGGCGACCAGGTGGATCCTCGTGTTCCGGAGCGAGCTCTCCGTGCGCCGCGTCGCGCTCTCGAAGCGGGAATGGACTATGCTCGAAGCCCTGCACGAAGGCCTGACGCTCCCTGCCGCCGTCGACCGAATGTCCGCATTCCGGCCGCGGATCTCGGAGACCGAGCTCTTCACCTGGTTTCGGGAGTGGACTCGCATGGGGCTTTTCTCCGCGATCGAACTGGCCGGGAGCTGACCCCGCTTCACATTGCGAGAAGGCTCTCGGGATCGAGACCGTTCTGCGCCGTGTCGCGCGCGAGCATCGCGCGGAGCTCGTCGGCCGGGACGGGGTGACTGAAGAGCATCCCCTGCATCTCGTAACAGCGCCGCTCCTTGAGGAATCGAACCTGCTCGCGCGTCTCCACGCCTTCGGCCACCACCCGGAGCTTGAGCATGCGCGCGATGTTGATGATCGCCGTGACGATCGCGGCATCGCTCGGGTCGATCACGAGGTCGCGGATGAAGGAGCGATCGATCTTCACGCAGTCGATCGGCATGTGCTTCAGGTAGGTAAGCGAGGAGTAGCCGGTCCCGAAATCGTCGATCGCGATCGAGACGCCCATCTCGCGCAGCCTATTCAGTGTCTCGACGCTCGTCTCTGTGTTCTCGAGCGCCGCACTCTCGGTGATCTCGAGCTCGAGCGTCGACGCCGGGAGCCCCGAGCGCTCGAGCGCGCTGGCGACCACGTCGCGGAGATCGGATCTCTGCAGCTGTCGCGCCGAGAGATTCACCGACATGCGCAGCGGGTCCGAACCGTCGCGCCGGAAGGACCGCGCCTGGAGCAGCGCTTCGTGCAGCACCCAGTTGCCGATCGGCACGATCAGGCGGCTCTCTTCCGCCAGCGGGATGAACGACTCCGGAGGCATGAGACCGTGCTCGGGATGATTCCAGCGGAGCAGCGCCTCGAAGCCGGTGACCTCCCCCGTGTCGAGCCGGAGCATGGGCTGGTAGTGCAGCACGAGCTCCCCGCGCCCGGCCGCGCCACGCAGCCGCGTCTCCAGGGAGAGCCTCTCCATCGTGCGCAGCTTCAGCTGCGGAGTGCAGAGCTGGTAGTTGTCACGCCCCAGCTCTTTTGCGCGGTAGAGCGCGTTGTCCGCGTTGCGGAGCAGCGTCTCCGCGTCGTTGCCGTCGTCGGGGAAGAGCGCAACGCCGATGCTCCCGGTGACGACGAGGTCGCGATCACCGAGCCGAACCGGCTCCTGGAACGACAATAGGATCTTCTCCGCCACCCGCGCAGCGTCGTCCAGCTCGCGCAGGCCCCCGACGAGAATCGTGAATTCGTCGCCGCCAAGGCGCGCCACGGTGTCCTCCTCGCGCACGGCTGCCCGCAGCCGGTCGGAGACGATCAGCAGCAGCTCGTCGCCCGCGGTGTGTCCCAGCGTGTCGTTGACCGTCTTGAAGCGGTCGAGGTCGAGATACATCACGGCGAGAACGGTGCCGGCGCGCCGGTTCTGCGCCAGCGCGACGCTCAGGCGGTCGGTGAACATCCGCCGGTTAGGCAGCAGCGTCAACACGTCGTGATACGCCTGGAACTCCATCTGTTCCTCGGCGAGCTTGAGCGTGCTGATGTCGACCATCGTCCCCTCGACGACGTCGGCGTCCCCCTCGCGAATCATCGTGACGTTCTCGAGAATCCAGACCTTCGAGCCGTCCGGCCGCGTGAGGCAGAGCTCGACTCCGGTGAGCGACCCCCCGTCGCGCAGCGTCTCGACGATCGCCTCCCGCTCCTCCGACTCGAAGAAGAGCTCGGAGAAGTTGCGGCCGATGGCCCGCGCGCGCGACTCGAGCTTCAGGATCCTCGCGAACGCGTCGTTGCAGTCGAGGATCGTGCCGTCGGCCGACGCGCGGTACACGCCGGCGGCATTCCTCTCGAAGAGCTGGCGGTAGCGTCGTTCAGAGGCCTGAGTCGCCGCCTCGGCGAGCCGTCGCTCGGTGACTTCGCGGAAGCTCCAGACACGCCCTACGACCTTGCCGTCGAGAAGGCGGGGGATCGACACTCGCTCGAAAACCCGCCCGTCCTTGAGCTCGACGACGTCGAAGCTTTGCTCGTCGCCGCCGAGGCCGCTCGCGCGCATCATCGCGTCGAGGAACGCCTCCGGGGACTTCAGCGTGTCGAGAATGCTGCGGATCAGCTCCTCGCCGCGGCCCTGATCGAGCACCCTCTGCGGGATCTGCCACGCGCTCACGAGCCGCTGGTTGTAGGAGACGATTCGCCCGTCGTTGTCGATGACGAGGATCGCGTCGCCGGTGGAGTCGAGGGTCGATCGGAGCAGGGAAGTCGTCTCGCGGATCTTCGCCTCGGCCTTGCGGCGCTCCCGAATGTCGCGGAGCACCATCACCATGCCCCGCGCCCCTCCCACGTCGCTGAATGCGGCCATCGACACGCTCATCGGAATCGACGCGCCGTTCCGGGCACGGAAGACGCGCTCGATCTCGCGCACCACCCCTCCGTGCATCAGGGCTCGAACGCGATCGCTCCGGGAGGAGTCGATATCCTCGCGCTCGACCAGCCGGTCGATCGTTTCCCCGCGCAACTCGTCCTCCGTGTAACCGAAGAGCGATTCCACCGCGTGATTGACGAGCTGGATCCGCCCGTCGCGATCGATCACGATCAGCCCATCCGCGATCGTGTCGACGATGAGATTCGCCGTCATCGCGAGGTTCACCGGGAAGAGCTGCCGCGCCGTGCTTCGGACGAACGCCTGCGCGCCGAACGCCGTGATCGCGAGCCAGCTCACCGGAAACATCGGCACGCCGAACGCCGGGAGAAAGTCGAGCGCCGCGCAGCCGCCGATGGCGAACGTCCTCGTCACCGAAACGAGGTCGGCCCGGCGCGCGGAGTTCGTCTCGGCCCGATGGCGCCGGAACAGAACGAAACCGCTCCCGGCGAGCAGCACGATGGTGAAGACCAGGAAGAGAGAGAGGGCCTCACCCCCCGCCGGGAAACGCCCCCAGCCGTACTCGTGGAAGCCGGAGACGATCAGATCGGTCGAGAACCCGATCCACGCGATGACGAGCGCCACGACGATCGAGACGATCATGAACGACCGCGCAAGCGAGCGCCGCGCGATGAGAGGCTCGGCGAAACTGTAAAAACCGACCGGCAGAAACGTGGCGAACAGGAGGCCGCGGTGCATCCACTGTTCGGCCAGCATCTCGTCCGCAACCACGTGCATCGCGCAGAAACAGGCGAGCCAGCCCGAGGCAAGAACGAGTACCAGCGCGAACCTGTGGCCGAACGACGAGTGACGATGGCGGCGAAGGATGAGCGACGCCATCACCAGGGCGCAGACCGACGCGCTCCCCGCCAGCGCTCCGGGGAGCCCGACTTCGAAGGCCGCACTGCTCTGCAAGAGACCGTTCACGACAGATCGAGCCCGGTCAGAGGCTGACGCGACCCTCCCTGCCCGCCGGCTTCCCGGCCTGCAGTGGGTCTCCGCTCGTCCGGTCCTGCGCTCGACTCACCCTCGAGTCGATTTGAGCCACTCTTCGACCTGGTTGATGAAGTTGATGCTGTTCGAGGTCTTCTTGATGTAGCCGCTCGCCCCCGAGCGGCCGACCAGTTCCTTCAACTCCTCCTCCGGCTTGGAGGAATGGAGCACGATCGGGCTCTTCTGGAGGAAGTCGAACAGCTTCGTCAACTCGAGCACCTGGTCGCCACGAAGCGCCGGCATCTCGACGTCGAGCAGAATCAGATCGGGCTTCTCGCTGTGAACGATCGCCGGAAGGCGGAGCGCCGAATTCGACGTGAGTACCGAGTACCCCGCGGCCTCGAGCGTTCTCCGGGCGATCGACAGGGCGGTCTCGCTGTCGTCGATGACGAGTATCTTTCCTTTGTGTGCCGGGCCCTGGCTTTCCATTCGGAATCCCTTCGTGAGGGCCTTATTGTACGAGATCGGGTCGGATCTTCATACGGCGACGGAAGAGAGGTCCTCCTCTTCCCGCTCGCCTGCGCAACCGCCGAGCATCTTCGACACGAGCAGACGCAGCTTTTCCCGCGATTGCTCGGCGGCGGAGGTGAACCGGATCCCGGAGATGTAAGTGACCGATCCCGGGCGCGTCGCGCTTCGCTGCAACCTGCAACGCACGACTTCGCACGAAAGCTGGAACGAGTCGTCACCCCGATCGAACCGGATCCGGAGCTCGCGACGCACCGCGAGAGGAGCTGGCCTGTTCCCCGAAAACCGGTCCAGATGATATGAGAGTCTGAACGCCCGAAACAGGGGCAGGAGGGCTCGTCGTGAAGAAGAAGAAGCATACCCCCGAAGAGATCGTGAAGAAGCTCC
>JAMPYE010000026.1 GCA_023700825.1 Thermoanaerobaculia bacterium
AATACGCGTAGAAGTGCATCCAGAGGCGCTCGAGGCCGGGCCCGACGCTGAGCGACTCGCGCAACGCGGTGAACTCTGGAGTTTTCTGGAAGAACTCGCCGTCCGCCAGCGCGCGGTAGAGGCGCTCTGCTGGAATGTCGGTGCCATTCAGGATCACGCGCGTCGAGCCGAGGCGCACCCGCTCTCGCACGCGCTCGACTTCGGACACGAAATTGGGATCCAGGTGGAGCGTCTGCCGCATCGCAGCCCAGACGTGGTCGAGCGCGATTTCGGAACTCGTCTGAATCAGCGGACGGGTGAGGACGGCGAGACGGATCTTCGCAGGATCCTCGCGGTCCACGAGCTCTCCGCGCGCGACGTCTTCCGCGATCTCGAGTCGAAAGGTGAGCTCCATCTGCTCGGGCGCTTCGCTGACGAGCCGACGAACCTTGCGCACCTGCTGGATGAAGCGCCGAAACGTCTTCTCGTTCACGGCTGTTCGCGCCCCTGCGTGTTCACCTGCACCACCGTCGTCATCTTCCACGATTCCGCGCTCCGCTCGAGCAAGACGACGATCGCCTGACCACAAGCCGGGCCACACGCGGAGCCGGCGTAGACGATCGCGGCACCACCATCGGCGCTGTACCCGGGGAGCGAGACGTGGATCGGTTGCCGTGCTCCTTGAAGCGCACCAGTCGCGAGCGGAAATTGTGCCGGTGTTCCGGCATCGATCGTCGAAGACGCGTGATTGCGTTCGAGGAGGGCGCGAAGCAATGCCGGTGGGACGTCGACCGCGTCGAGTCTCCGAAGCTCGTTCGCGTACACGTCGAGGTCCACGGAGTCCACGAGCACGGGCGCGGGAGGCCAGCCGCTCGTTGCTTGCACCGTCGCGGCGATCACGCGCGTGTCGTCAGGCTCGCATCGGCCGACGACGACCTGCGAGACTGAGCTCGTGCAGCCCGCAAGCGCGATGACGAGGAACGTCACGAAGCGAGCACTTCGCTGTGACCATAGCTGCACGTTGCCATCGTACCGCGTGAGAGTCTCCCCGTTGCGCGCCCAGGCAGCGAAACGACATCGAACTCGTTGGGACCGTCTCGACGTGCGGAGTGCATGCGCGGTCGATCGGCTCCGGAGCAGAGCCCGCGCCTCTGCCGGAGGCCTCCGACCCATCCGCGCAGGGTCTCGCGGGTCGGCGGTAATTGCATCGACGCTCCTGCTCGCTGGTGAATTCCCAGTAGAATCATGAAACTCCCGAATCGGATGACCCTGTGCGGACGGACGGGAGAGCCGGGTGGGAGCACAGGTCCCACGTCCGGCGCCGGGTTTGCGGCGATTCGATCGAGCGCACTCGAACGCAATTTGTCAGCGTCGTTGCGGCGAGCGAGCAGGTGCCGGAGTTCCCGCTGGACCTGGCGGGCCGGGATCTCCCTTTGGCCCAATCGGCCCAACGGGTCCAGCTGCGCCGTTTGCTCCAACCTCGCCCTGAGGACCGGCGGGCCCGCGAAGTTGCTCGCGCAACTCCGGGTCGCGTCGAAGGCGCTCGATGATTTGCGAGCTTCCGTCAGTTGGTCGCACGAGCGCTATGGCAGCAATCGCTGCGACCGCCACGAGACCAAGAATGAAGGCGCGCAGTCCCGCTCGGTAAACGTCGACGAGGAAGCTCGTGCGGTTTTCGTTGGTTCGTGCGCTCCGAAGGATATCGAGAAGAAGCGTGCGTTTCAGTTTCTCGTCATCGTATGTCGCCTCAACAGCGCTCACCTTAGGGAGCATCGCGCTTCCTACAGCCAAGTAGCCGGTCATTATGCCGGCCGACAGGAAGAACAGGGCAAGGGGCATCAACGAAAGTGCAGGCCACTCAAGGCGCGAGGCAAGAGTTCCTGTAAGCGGCACGAGCAATCCGACTAGAGTGAGAAGCATTCTCGCCTTGTCATCGACGGCCTTTCGCCGCGACTCGGCGCGCTCGTACTCGGACTCGGCGGCTGACACCAGCGTTTCCGTCGGGCGAAGCACTGATTCTGCCGGGAGGTCGAGCGGATGTTCGTATGACCGAGCGCGGACTTGCTCGATGGTGCACTCTACGCCAAAGGCTCGGAGGAAGAGCCAGAAGATCCAGTCGACCGACACCGAAATGATCTTACGGAGCGAACGCATCGGCGAAATCCTCCCACAAGGCCGTCGCGCCGACCAGGTCGAGCCACGCCCATTGGCCATTCGGATTGATTTCGAAGAACACCCATCGGCCTTCGTCGGTCACGCCGAAGTCGACGGCAGCGAATCGCAGTCCGTACCACCTGAGGAGCTCTCCGAGGTTACGTTCAACGTCGGCAGGAATCGTAATGACCCGGTACGTCACAGCGCGCATGTTGTCGCGGCGCACGTCAGGCTCCGACGCATTCTCCCGGTGCAGCGCGACGGCGCACGCGTGCCCGTCGACCCACGTGAGGCGGACGTCGAACGCCTTGGTAATCTCTTCCTGAAAGAGCGTGGGGCATATCCGAATCGACTCGGCAGACGCACCGTCTAGCTCACGAACCCGTGTGGTGTAGATCGAAGTGTGCTTGCCATCATCGCGCTCGAGAAAACCCGAGGCGAGCGGTTTCGCGATCAACCGGCCGTCTGCATCCTTCCAGCAAGTGCGGACGCTTTCCGGCGACTGCGTCACGATCGTACGCGGCACGTTCAGCCCGAATGCCGCTGCGCGCGTGAGCTGCTCCATCTTGTGAGAGGCGAGTACGTTCCGAGTAGGGTGATTCATCCACCGCTCCACCGGAATGTGTGCGAGGTAGCCCTCAATGGCCTCGCTCCACTCGTTTGCGACGTGTAGCCGCTCCGCGGGGTCACCGCCAACAGCCACCTCGATGAATTTTGGACGTCGCAGCCAAACGTGATCGACCTCGTCTGCCGAGACGGTGACTCCGTCGATCAGAATTGAAGGGTTTCCGACGCTAAAGGTCACTTCGACGCCTTGAGTGCAACAGTCGGTATCCAGCCGAACGAGCGAACGGCCGATCCGGCGTAACTTCCGACAGAGGTAGTTCGCCGTTTCGTCCTGGCTGTGCGAGACGACGAGGAGCATCAGGCTCGGGGGATCGCGAAGTAACCGGAGTGCGACGGGTCCTGATCCGGTGTCTCGGACGTCTCCGTCATCGTCCGTGTCGCCAGCAGGCGCGGATCCTGATCGGGATCCTCGATTGTCAGGGTCCGGGTGCCCGTTCCGCAAACGCGGGGCCGGCTCACGTCCGGATCCTGGTCTGGTTCCTCGAGGGTCTTGGTCATCGTGGAGGTCGCGCAAAGAACGTCGGGCTTTTCGTCGAAGTCGTGCGCCTCCTGGTATCGCAGGAGAAAGCTCGTCGGCGAGTTCTGGGAGGTGTCCATGCGGGAAAGTATGCCGGACCAATGGCTCGAGTGCCAATGGACGTGTTCCACGAACGCTCAACGAGGATCACTGAACGGCGGCTCGTGGTCGCACCGAACTCGCGCGAACCTGAACGCTTTGTCACACCGATGGAGCCCTCCAACGGGGTCCGTCGCTTGCTTCGTAGCGAACGAGCAGCCCGAGCGACGATAGCGTATCGAGCGCCGCCACCACGTCCCGTGAAGGTGCATGCTTGAATCGACTTCGCACGTCCGCCGCCGAGGCCGATTCGGTCCGCATGACGAAGAAATCGCGAATGGCGCCGATGCGATCGGGCAGAGCTTTGGGCCAGGGCAAAGCTCCTTCCGCATCCTGTGCGTTCGTCACGCGATCGGCAGGGCGTACGAGATCAGCCTGCACTGATTCGGCATCGCCATTCGAGCGAAGGTCCGGGCGGAGCCATCGGACACGCCCCTGCTGCTCCTCCTCCGTCCTTTCGGCGTTCAGCGCCGCGAGTCGTGTGAGCAGCGTCTCATCGTCGATATCCGTGGGCCAGCCGTACGCGTCGAGGACCGCGGCGTCGAGCTCGTCGTGCAGCTGACGGAGGATCGAAACGAGGCCGAACTCGTGCGTGGTTCTGTCCTTCGCCGTCAACGCTTTCCCGGAGCGCAGCTTCGCCAGGACGTTGTATGCATCCGTCAGTGAAAGTGCCGGATTCTCCGCCTGACGAGCCTTTCGATGCGCGTCGAGCTTCTCCGCAATGTCACGGATTCGTTCCTTGTGGCGTTCCGAGGCGGCGGGAAATGGGAACGGGTCGAAGCAGCGACTCTTGTTGTATCGGGGGTCGTTGCCGACGCCCAAGCGTCCGCCCGTGGTGAGTGCAAATGCCACATGCACGCGGCTCGACAGCACGCCGAGCACAAAGGCGTCGTCGCTGGCGATCGCGAGAATCATGTGATCGGGGAGCACCTCTCGTGGCAGGAACTGGAACACGCGATGCTTCGCAGTTTCCGTCGTCGCGATGTAGCGCGATAGCCCCTTCAGCGCCTTCATGAGCACCGGGCGCTCCCAGGCGAACCGCCACCACTTCTCGCGAATACTCGCTCTGCTGTTGTGGTCACGCTCGGGCTTCACGTAGTCGATCACGTGCTGGAAAGCGACTGGGTTTGCCATCCGAGCTTCCTCCTCGGTCATAAAGGAGAAGTCGATGGCGTAGAGCTCACGCGGGGTCTTCAGCAGGTCTTTGCCACCGAGGTACCGCTTGATGACTGTATCGCCGGTCGCACGCAGACGGTCAGCGATCTCCGGCGTCAGGATGAACCCTTGCCCGTGGAGAGCGACTCCATTCGTGCAGACTCGCTCGTTCGCCTGCAACGGCGACACCACCACCAGGTTCGCGCCGATCGTGAGATCGGCATGGATGGCGCCTCGGCGGTCAGCGAAGGCGACGTCCGCGGCGCCGTCTGCATCCGCGCTGGGCGCTTCACGTACGATTTCGAGCAAATGCGCGAGACGCTTGTCCTCCAGGCTTCCAACCGTCAGCGCGACGCGCACAGCGGCTCCGTTTGTCGTATCCACCCACGGGTGGTCCGGGATCGCGAACGCAAGGGCGAGAGCATCGTGGTCGGCATCGACATGCCGTGCGACGACGCGACGGTTGAACGTTTGGGTGATCGAGTTCGTGGTGATGAACCCGAAGCGACGGGCTTTTCGGCCTCGGACGAGAAGCGCCGCGGACTCCCACCAGTACATGACGAAGTCCGCGTTGTCCTCGACTTCTGGCGCGTACGCGGTGCGGATCGCTTCGACGTACCCGTCCCCCAGGGCCTGGCGCATCCGCTTCGTGCCGATGTACGGTGGATTGCCGATGATGAACTCTGCCTCGGGCCACGCCGCGCGGCGGGGATTCACGTACCGTACGACAGCGACGCGCTTCGTTTCATCGGGGATCGGTTCGCCGGTGACCGGACTCGGCTTCGTCGATTCGCCATCCCACCGCGTACGTGGAGTGCCACCGTCATCCAGGACGGGCTCGATCGCGTCCCATGCGAGCACCGCGTCGCGACCCTCAATGTTGCCGTACTGCTGGAGAACGGGTTCGGGGATGTGGCCGGTGTCACCACGCGTTCGGATGAGCCACTGCAGGTAGCCGATCCAGAGGACGAGCTCCGCGATCTCCTTCGCCCACGCCTTTACCTCGATCCCGTGGAACTGTGCGGGCGTCACGGTAAGGCCTGCTACCTGAAGCGGCGTCTGTGTTTCGCCGAGGTCCGCGAGGAGCTGCAAGACCTCGCTCTCCAGGCGCTTGAGGAAGTCCAGCGTGACGTAGAGGAAATTGCCCGTGCCACAGGCTGGATCGAGGACGTTCACGCCGCAGAGGCGACGGTGAAAGATCTGGAGGGCCGCGACGGCCCTCTTTCTCCCTGTCTTCTCGTCGCCTGCACCGTCTGTGAGGAGTTGCTGCACGTGCGCACGCACGATGTCCCACTCGGCGCGGAGTGGTTCTTCTATCGTCGGCCGGACGAGCCGCTCGACGTATGCCCTGGGGGTGAAGTGGGCGCCGAGCGAGTGACGCTCCTTCGGGTCGAGTGCGCGCTCGAGGAGTGTCCCGAAGATCGCGGGCTCCACATCCACCCATCCCGACTTCGCCGCCTCGTGAAGGAGCTTGAGCTGCTCTCCCGTGAGCGGAAGAGCGGTCGGCTCTGCGAAGAGGCCGCCGTTGAATCTAAGGATTTTTCCAATTCCGACGAGCGCTCCTCCCGTATTCATCTTGCGCCAAAGATCCTCGACTTCCTCCTTGAAGCGCTGCGGCTGAGGCATCCACGCCTCTTCGAGGAACTTTGTGAACGTGCGTTCAGGGAGAAGGCCCGCGTCCTCGGCGAACATCGTGAAGATGCAGCGCATCAAAAATGACGCGATCGTCTGATTCTCGTGTCCCTGCTGCTCGAGCGCCCGTGCGAGCTCCGCGAGATGCGCCGCGATCTTGCGTGTGACCTTCGTAGTTCGCTTTGCCGGGTCGAGCGTTCCCGGGGCGGCGAAGATCGCACGCAGCGTGTCGAGATGGGCGGCGAGATCCTTGAGGTAGATGCGCTTCCGCTGGGCGTTCGGGAAGTCGCGGTAGTTCCTCGTGCCATCGAAGGAGGCGTAGAGATCGAAGCAGTACCCAATGTCGCACACGATGAGGAATGGCGGCGGGGCGTCGAACGTCTGCGCGTACCCGAGCGCCTGACCATATGCGGCCTGCATGGCGATACCCCAGGTGGGAGTATTCCGTTTGGCAGTCCCGAGCTTCGTGGCCCCGGCCTCGCTTCCTTGCTTCGCCTCGAGAATGAAGCAGCCGTCTTTGAACAGGTCGATCTTTCCGGTCGAGATCCGGCCGCCCTCGTGCGCCGTCAGCGCATCCTTTTCGAAGCAGTAGCGGTCCTTCTCCGGGTCCCCGGTCGTTGGGTCAGGCCGCGGGACACCGAGAATGTCGCAGAGCTCGTTCAGAAACGAGTCCTTGTTCGCACGTTCGGCGCCGCTGCTCGGGGTCCAGCGGGCGATGAATCCGTCGATCGCTTCTTTCGCTTGGGGTGCTTTCTTTTCGGGCATCGTTGGCGATGGTGTCACGGAACATCGTACAGGGTAGTCTTCGAGTGATCCACGCCGAGAATGATGTCCAATGAAGTCAATCGAGCTCGCCCGTGAGAATACTCGATGCATCACACGGCTCACGATGGAGTGCGCACGACTTGCCTCGACGCAGGATCCGAACGGGTCCTTGCTTGCCCTGTGTCAGATCAGCTCAAAGCGCCGTTACAGAAATACCCACGCGCGCCCAGTTGGAGCTGAAGTAATGCGTCACCGACGAGCTGTCGCATCCGACAACCAAAGAAACGAGAGGTCTCGGCGCGTGCGCGACTATCCTACTTGCGCCTGTTGTAGGGTGACTGATTCGTCGGCTTCAGCGAGATGCTCTCGTCGGAGGCTTTCGATGCCACGGCATCGGGTGTCCGCCCGAGCTTGATACCGATGACACGAGTCGGCGTGTTGTCGCGCGCAAGCTGACGGAGGTTCCGAACGTCGGATCCAGCCCAACTCTTTCCATGGTTCCGGGGTGTCTTTGCCATGTGGTTCATCTCCTTCCTACGTGCGTAGGCGTGCCTGCACCTCGAGATTCGTCGTGGCCCAGCCAAGCTGCATCATGAGCGAGGTGACTTCGTTGTAGATCGGTGCCTTCTTCGATGGATCGAAGAGCGTCACGAGGATTGCCGCAGACTGCGGTGCCGATGCGGCGAAGCCGCTACGTTGCGTGAGTGAAACGTTAAGCCGCCACTGATCGCCTTTGATGCCCTTCGCGATAATTCGCCGGTATACCTTCACCGGTGACCACTTAAAGCCATGCTCAATGAGCTGCCGTTCGTAAAGTTTTGCCATATCCTTTGGTTCCGGGGGGACTTCCCGGCTGTGATGTCGCTTGCCGTCGGTACCCAGATCGTAGGTTCCGAGCGACGCTTCGACGTTGGTCCGGCAGTACTCAGCACCGAAGGAGCCATTCAGAGGCGGGTCGTACACGAGCGTCATGACGATGCCACCACGAACCTTCCCGGATGGTGTCCGAAGAGACGGTGGAATCGGGAACGGATGCCGAACGAAGTCCACTCCGGCAACGAGGTCTGGCTCGAAGACGAGCGTGGCACTCCACGGCGTGCAGGTCAGCACACTGACCGGGTCGTTGCCCGGCTTTCCGAAGCCGCGGTAGCGGATCTCGTCACCGGTGAGTTTCTCGGACGCCAGCATCGCCGAGTGGATGACGAGGCCTTTGACGAGGTTGCGGCTCGCGCCCGGCGCGAGCGTGTGATCGACGTTCGCGAGTAGCGTCGTAACCAAGGGTGCGGCGAAGCTCGTCCCGATGTTCTCCGCGAGTTGTCCGCCTGCGTCGATGGACATGACGCCCGTCTGCGCGTGCTGCCCCGTGTCATCGCAGTTCCCGCCGTGGTGCACGAGTTCAGGCTTCGGAACGAAGACCGGTCCCGGTCCGCGTCGACTGAACGGCGACGGCTCATCGGGCTTCACTCGGTAGGTCGGACGGTGCAGGTGCGCAATCGAGCCAACGGTGATGCCGCGCAGCGAGTCCGCCGGACTGCAGATGCGATCCGCCTCACCGAGGTCGTCGGGCGGCCAGCCACGGAGCGGCACCTGCGTGTAATTGCCAGCTGCAAGGACGAACAGCACACCGTAGCGGTCTTGTAGCTCGTCGAGTTTCATCGCGAGATCCGAGAACGACCGGTCATCGCAACACTCGTCGCCGCCGAGGGACAGATTCCATACGCGCACTTCCGGGTACTTCGGAAGTACTTCCTCCAGAATCGAGAGAAGGTCATCTTCACGGAGACCGCCCTTGCCAGGCAGGGCAACGACGTCGACAATCTTCGCGCTCGTCTCGGGAAATCGCGTGTCACCCTGGTTGAGGCGTCGCGAGTGGGCGATGAGCCCAGCGACGAAACTCCCGTGGTCGTACGAACGGTTCAGCTCGGGAACGTACTCCTCGCGCCCAACAATCCATGGATGCAGAAACGGGTCCTCCGGATTCGTGCCCGAGTCGATGATGCCCACGACTGGATAAACCACATCCTCGGTCGGTGGCGGGAAGTCGTTCGGCGCGAGATTCCTCACGGCGATGCTCGCGGTCTCGATTGAGTGGTAGCGCGGGAATACGGAGAGGCTCTGCGTGCCGACGAACCGCGCAAGTGGCTCTACCGCCTCTGGAGTCACTCCCTTCACCTTGAAGATGCGGATGTCACCGCCGTACGGGAGCTCCTCAGGCGGGGGCAATCCGAGCGACATCACGCGCTCGACGAGGCCCTTGTAGACAATCGCATTGAGTGCGGTGTTGCGATGATCGAAGAGCCGGAGCTTCAGCACATGCTCTCGCGTCGCCTCGGCTTTCAGGACGTCTAGCCCGTCACGCAGAGCGTCTCTTTCGCGGTACGGGAGGATCGTCTCGATCGTAGAGATATCGGCGCGCCGCGTCTTGGTCTCATCATGCTTGATGCGATCAACGAGTGAGCGCAGGCCACTCGGCCGCACGCTGATCAGCAACTCACCGAAGTGCTCGACGCCGATGACCGGTGTCGTCGCAAGGAGGGTCGCCGGGCGATGTGACTTCGCGATCGCATCTTCCTTCAGACGGACTCGCGCGACGGCCGGCATGTTCGGCGTGTTTCGAAAGACGGGCGCGAACGCGGCCTCGACCTTTGCGACGTCCTCGCTGAGCCGCTCGCGTAACGCGGGAAGCGACTCCTCGTCAAACACTTTCCGCTGACCGAATCCCGATTCCGGTCGCTGGTAATCCTCATTCCGTGCCTGGACAATCTTGATTGGGAGGCGTTCTTCTGCCATGGGTCACCTAGTCATCGTGCTTGAGGAGTTTCGAGATCTGTCCGAGGGAGACGCCATGAATCTCGGCGAGGCGGCGGTACGTGAACACGTCGGGATCGATCGACCGAGCGAACTTCAAATTCGACGCAAGCGTATTCGGTGTCTCAACTGCTCTTGATCGGTGAATCCGCAAGATGCGTGTGAGCATCGCGTTTGGATCGATCGAGCGTCGGCCCGCAATGACCGCTTCCCGCTTCGCGGCATCGCAAACTTTTCGGATCTCGGCACCGGTGAATGTCTCCGTCACGGCTGCGAAATTCCGGGCGAGTTCCTCGTCCGCGAAGCCTTCGAGGAATGCGAGAAAGAGCGCCACGCGCGCGTCCGCGGTCGGCACCCCCATCTTCACGTGGTAGTTAAACCGGCGCCAGATTGCCGGATCGAGGAGGTGATCGTGGTTCGTTGCGGCGAGAAGCACCGTATGCGAACTGAGCGTGTCGATGTTCTGTAGCAGACTCACGACGACGCGCTTCAACTCGCCGAGCTCGTAACGGTCGTCACGGAGTTTCGCCACGGCGTCGAACTCGTCGAGGAAGAGCACGCAGGGACGCGATACGGCGTGATCGAAGAGCGTCCGAAGGTTCTTCGACGTTGATCCGAGAAAGGAGGAGACGAGGCTGTCCACGCGCGCCGTGACGAGCGGGAGGTCGAGTTCCGCGGCCACAAAGCGCGCGAGCTGAGTCTTGCCGCAGCCCGGAGGCCCGAACGCAAGGAGCGAAGGAACGAAGTCGATGCCCTGCGCGAGGAGTTTGCTGCCGGCGCGAACGGACACGAGGAATTCCTGCACCACCAATGCCGCCTCACCATCGACTATCAGCGGAAACTCGCCCCGATGCGGGTGCTCTTCATCCGCGAGCGGCATGCGCGACTCCTGATCTACGGGCAGGCGCTTCACCGCGATTTCAGCTAGGTCCATTTTGGCCATCCGCCCACCGTCGGCAGCGCGGCGCAGCCGCTCCGCCGCTTTCTGCTCCCCCTCTGACTCGAGTTTCCGAGCGAGCTGGTCGACGTACGACCGGACCTTCGCCCGGTCGGCATTCATGGCGCCTTCGACGATCTTCAGCAGTTCGAGAAGATGATTCATGTTGGTTGAACCGGCTCCGGATTTCGTGAACAAGATAAGGGCATTTGTGAACAGATACAAGAAAATTGTGAACATTGACCGTATTTTGTGAACGGAACGGCGGGTTTCTGCAGAAACTTTGCTACGGGAGGGGGCTGACGACGCCGTCGATCCGATGCCCTCAAGAAAAGAGCGGACGAGCTGCCCGCCTCTCTCTAATCGACGTGACTACATCGCGCTGATGCCCTTGAGGGACACGGAGCGGTTGATCCCGAGAATGAGAGGATCGAGCACATCGACGTCCAGGAGGTTCCCAGCGTGGACGAGTCGTTTCGTGAAGAGCGAAACGTCCGCTGATGGGTTGGCGTCTCCCGACGGGTGGTTGTGAAAGACGATGAGCGCGGCTGCGTATTCATCGAGCACCTTCCGGAGGTTGTCGCTGGTCCAGACCGTGGTGGCGTGCAGCGTACCGACGTAGATCTCGCGTTCCAGGATGATGCGGCTCTTGGCGTCGAGCAAGACGGCGCCGACGCGCTCCTGGACGTGGTGCCCGTAGGGGGCGACGAGGGGGCGCGCGCCCCCCGCGCGGGGTCACGGATAGGAGCAAAGCGATCCTCTAGGATCGTGGGGCTGGGCCCGTCGAGTGCGGTGAAGTTCAGCGACGCACGTCCCCCTGACACGAACTCGGCCGATACACGAGGTACGGGACCGGCGTCGCATGCGGGGCGGAACCTCAGAGCGAGATCGAACGTGCGATCGAGCGGCCGCCAGGCGACCTTACTCCGCTGCGCGGAGTGGCCACTGAGTCATTGGTCGTGATACCAACGGAAAGCCGGGCCGGGGGGCGAGTGCTCGAGATCGAGGCGCCGAGGCGTTCGCCGTAAGTAGCATCGAGCGGGTCTTACGGAAAGCACCGTGCAGGGCCCTTGGAGCGTTCGCACGATCGTGTGCGGCCGCCCGCAGGCGCTCACCGACACTGGGAGCAACGAAGTCGACCCGTGGCCGCGGGATGGACGGGAACTTCGGCTCGGGACGGGAGAGCTCTCCCGTCCCGAGGAAGTAATGGTTGCGCTACGGGCTGGTGACTAGGAACGTGAGCGTGTCGGTATCCCTGGCTGTCCGTCCGGAGGTCGTTGTACCGTCTGCGGAGAGCTGGAGCTTAGTCGTGCCGGTCGCGAGCTCAATCGTGACAGCCTCCGCTGCACCCCCGATAGGGTGGAAACGATCAGTGATGACCGTCCCATTGAGCTCGGCCCTGAACGTGGATGGGGACACCGTTGGACCGTAGAACACCACCACGGTGGCACTCGTTGTTCCCGCTGGGAGCTTGGTTCGACTCTCGACCGGTGAGGCGTACCGCAGAAAGACGTTTACTTCCCGAGGGCTTTGTCCGCCACCGTCAAACAGCGCGTCCATGTCAGGATCTGAGGGGGCGAGTGCGGTTGTCCGGACATCGAAGTGCGTGTCGGTCTGCGGATAGAATTCCGTCCCCTCAGGCGCGCCAATCGTTGCTTCGATCCAGGAGAGCTTCGTCGGGAGAATCTCCACCGATCGCGGTGCCGGCGGGAACTTGCTTTCGAGCGCGAAGCCGCTCGCTGTGTTCCCTGGCTGGAGATGTCCGGCGCTATACCTGGACATGAAACAAGCCGATCCCTCAGCGTTCACCGACGCGGAGTACGCAGTCGGGTTGTCGAGTAGGAGCCCAACCGGGATTGTGTTCAGTGGCTGTCTCGGTGACTTCGTGGCTTCGCGGCGGACCACAGTATTGGTGAGGGCCGGATCGTATTGAGCCCGATTCAACCGCCCGAGGATGTCGATGCAGAATCCGTCGATCGCGACCTTGTTCGTTTGCGGGGCGGAGACGCGATAGTCGTACCGGTACACGGCTCGAGAAGCATCGTACGTGACCGTTGCGGTCAGTGCCGAGCCCTCGATCGAGAGGGACGGCAGCTCGACGACCTGCGCCGAACACGTGAGGGTGATCGCCGCGGCGACCAGAGCGTTGACGAAGGACTGAATCCTCATCTTAGTAACCTCCTGCAAGCAGACTGTCGATCGTGCTGGCGGGTAGTCGAAAGTGAATGCTCGATTCGTTCACGCGGGTGCCTCCCAGTTCACTCTTGACGCCCTTCGAGAACTCATCGATCTCGGAAGCATCCAGGGATCTGCTGGTCCCGTTCGGATAGTACGCGTGCCGATTCACGTCGACGTCGTGTCCCAGCCGATGCGAGATGTGACTATTGACACCCCACTGCCCTCCAATGTCGAAGGCGCCACCGTAGGGAAGGCTCATGTCGTTGATCCCGAGAATCGCGTCGGGCTCGACTTTGTCGTGGAACACCTCTGGCAATTGCCGGATGAACGCCTGGAGTGCGCCGGTCCCGTAGTGATTACGGTCGCGGTGGTTGTCGCACCGGAAGGTTTCGCAGTTGCCGGGGATGCTGTTATCGCTGCCGACCAGCTTCAGGTACGGGTCGCCCGGTCCGATGTTGAAGCGATAGATGTTCCTGAAACCCACGAGCAAGTCGACCGGGCGCGACGTAAACGGCACGGGAGCACTGCCGGGAATCGAGAGACTCGGCGCGGTCACCGTCACCTTGTAGAATCCCGCAAACTCACCTGCCGTGATCGTGAATGGCGACTCCCAGTGGCCGTTGTTGTCCGTGACGCCCGAGAAGGCAGAGGGTACGTCGCTGACTTTGCCAGATGGAGCAACTCGAACGGCGCCGCTCTCGCCGTGGACGTGGCCCATGCCACCTTCCTGGAACTCGATCTCGCCGGTGAAGGCGAGATTGCCGAACGGCACACCGCACTCAATCGCGTCGACCACGAGCTTCGACTGTCCGGCGGCGATGGATTTGGTAACCTTGCCGCCGACGTTCGTAATCGTCTTGTCGACCTTGTCGATGTAGCGAAGCGGAACGGACGGATTAAGGAGGGGTGTCGCCGTCGCGACGCGTACCGCATCCGCCCCTGGCCCAAGACTCCAGTTGCGACGGAAGATGAGCTTGCCGGGGATGGCGAGTCTCGTGGAGGTTGCGGGAATCGCGGCGGGCTCCCAAACCTCGGAGTTCGGGTCGGTGATCGTGTATCGCGAGTACTGGTAGAACATCTCAGCTCGATATCCGCCACCGAGCGTCATCGAGCATGAGGGAGCCATTCCCGTGATGTACGCACCGAGTTCATTCTGAGGCTGCCCCGTGAGGTTGCAACCGTACACGTACATGCTGAAGCATGAGACGTTCGCTGACGTGTGCGCGGTCCAGAAGAAATCAGATCCTCCTGGGAGTGCGGTCTCGACGCCTGTCGAGGGGTCCGTGCGCACAAATCGGAGGAACCAGCGCTCTCGTTCTTTCATCACCCTCTTCGTCCCACCGTAGCCGTCGGGCTCGGTGAGACAGTCGACTGAGGTGTCAGAAACTGTGACGCATCCTCCGCCGCTGAGGTATCGCAACTCGATTCCGACCGCGGCCTCGCTGCGTGGCACTCCTTCGCTCTCAGCGACAACGACTCCGTTTCCCGAGTATCCGTTGTTGTAGTCGGGCCAGTCAGACCGTTCGCGGAAGCGCTTTAGGTTGATCTGGGCGGGGGCGGCGTCCTCGGCGTCGGCCTGCACATGCCCGAGCGAAGGTGGCGGCGTAAAGGAAAGCGGCACGCCACGATGAAACGACCCGAAGGTGACCGGGCGATCGGGAGTGACGGTCTGAGCCAGTACGGCGGGGCTCACCGTCAGCAGTATTGCAACCGCTCGAATGACAATCCTCATCGAGGGTGTACCTCCTGAATCAAATTCTCGATATCGAAGGCGTGCGAGCCCTCGCACGCCGGCGTAATGTCCAATCAATCACGCGGGGCAAACTGATACAGGTTCGTAACAATTCCGTGAACCAGATTTTCGCTTTCCGGCGCCCCGAGAGCCTCGAGATGTCTCGGCGTTAACCTGAACGATTAATTTGTTTTCACGTCGAGCCTTTCGGCTGCTGGGACGCGAGTTCACCCGGATTTGTCCGGCCTCGCATTAGTTCTTCCCATCCGTCCGCCGTTTCTGCCATCAAGGTTCGGAGAGGATTTGAACCTCCAATCGGCCGCCCATGCCGGCACAACCAATAGAAAGGCGGGACCAAGCGGTCCCGCCTATCGGATCACATCGCCTGAATCCCCTTGAGGGACACGTAGCGATTGATCCCCAGAATAAGGTGATCGAGAACGTCGACGCTGAGCAGCTTTCCGGCGTCTACGAGCTGTTTCGTGAAAACGAGATCTTCGCCCGACGGCGACGGGTCGCCGGAGGGGTGGTTGTGGAAGACGATGAGCGCCGCGGCGTGGTCGTTGATGGCGTGGCGGAGAATGTCGCGGGTGGAGACTGTCGTGGCGTTCAGCGTGCCGACGTAGATCTCGCGTTCGCGGATCACACGGCTCTTTGCATCCAGGTAGACGGCGCCGACGCGCTCCTGGACGTGATGCCCGTACCGGGCAACCAGGGAACGCGCGAGCATCGTCGGATCGCGCACCGGGTCGCGCGGATTCTCGGACCACGAGCTCAGCCGTCGCCCGAGCTCGAGGCTCGCGAGAATGCGCGCGGATTCTCTCGGACGCATTCGATGGCGCCGCGCGGTCCATTCGGTCCGCGCGAACGCCGGGAGGCCGTCGCAGACCAGCGTCCTAGCCTTTTCGATCTTCGAGCCGAGCAGAACCGCGACGAGCTCTGCATCAGAAAGTGATTCAGCGCCCGCTCTCAGGAGCCGGTCGAGAGGAGACTCGTCGCCAATCGACGTCGCCGTGATCGAAGTCGTGTCAAGCATTGGCCCGCTCCTCGTCCTTGCGGCGCGGTGCGAGATCGCGGCCGCTCTTGAAGTCGACCGCATCGAGGATGTCCGCAAGCAGTGCGTTTGCGAGACGCCCGCGAGGAACGCACGTCCTACGGCTGAGACGTGTGATGCGTGCGCTGTTGCGCGGATTGAGGGAGAGCGTGATTACGTGTGATGCGTGCATGCAAAACCTCCGTTGGGCACCCGATTCCTCGGGTGCCCGATTTCGGTGCTGGGTTCGTGAAGCGTTAGCCGACGTGTGCGCGCGAGTTGTGTGACGGGTGTCGCTGCGCCACGACGGCGACAGGTGCGGATGTGATGCGTGAGGCCCACGCGACAATCGATGCGCGCACCGGCTCGGGAAGGTCCTCGAACCGGAAGCCGTCGCGCTGAGAGGACTCCGCTTTCGCGGGAGAGAGCCCGTTCGCGAGCTCGTCCGAGAAGAAGTACGCGAGCGTGACGCCATAGACGTCGAGCAGGCGCTCGAGCTGCGAGAGCTTCATCGCGTCGATGCGGCTCCCGGACTCGAACGAGCTGATCGTCTTTGCGCCGATGCCGCTTCGCTCCGCGGCTTGCTCCTGGGTGAGGCCTGCGCGCGCACGAAGCTCCCGCAGACGGATGACGAGATCCATCGAGATACTCCTTTCTATCTTGTTGGGAAATCGGTTAGTCGAAGAGGGATAGCTGACGGACGTTTACGAGTAGCGGCGGGACGAAGGTCTCCTCCGGCAGGTCGACCTTCGCGGGGATGGTGGGTACGATCTCGGGGAGGATGGGAAGCGGTGCGAGCGCGATCTCCGGCTGGACGATCGGGATCAACTCGAGCCGCTTCGCGATCTCGAGCTGGACGTCGCCGGTGACACGTCGCAGCAACTCGGCCACGTCGCGGAAGCGCTCGCGCCCGTCGATCGCGTGGCGGATCGCTTCGGACTTCTGAATCAGGACCTCGTGCATGACCTGATCGATCGTCGCCTGGGAGAGTAGATAGTGGATGTAGACCGGTTTGTCCTGCCCCGGGCGATGCACCCGGTCCTCGGCCTGCTCAGTGGCCTCGGGTGAGTACTCGAGGTCGACGAGAACGACGTGATTCGCCGCGGTGATCGTGAATCCGCGGTTGAGGCAGTTGAGGCTCGCCACGATGGCGCTCACGCGCGGCTCGCGCGAGAACTGCTGGATGAGTGCGAACCGCTTCGCCGCCGGGACCTCGGCGGTAATCGGGAGGAAGGTGATGCCCTGCTCGCGCAGGTGCTTCGCGATCGCCGCGACCATCGTCCGGAGGCCTGAGAAGACGATGGTCTTCTCACCCCGCTCGGCCGCCGCCCGCACGATCGTCGTGAGGCGGTCGAGTTTGTTCCACGATGGCTGCGTGAGGTAGCCGCGATCGAGGTAGTCGCGCGCCACCGGGCACGTCGCCGCGTAGCGGAGCTTCCAGAGGGCGTTCGCGATGACGCCCATGTTCGGGTTCGCCTCGTTCTGCCGAAGCGCCTTCTGGATCTGTTCCTTTGCCCACTCGGCATAGTCCCGGTAGAGACGGCCGTGCGGGTCGCAGAGCGGGAGTACGTGAATCGTTCGCTGCTTCGCGGGGAGCTCGAAGACCTCGTCCTTCCGGCGACGAACGGCGAACGACGCCATGAGCCGCCAGAACCGGTTGAGGTTCGAAACCTCGGGGAGCAGTTTCGCGCGCCCTTCGTGGAGCGACTCCTCGAACTGGCGCGTGACGAACTCATAGGTCCCGAACTCGGAGAGGAAG
>JAMPYE010000522.1 GCA_023700825.1 Thermoanaerobaculia bacterium
ACTACCGCCTGCTCCGCTGGGAGCAGGTCGATCTAGAGCAAGGGCTCATCACCGTCGTGATGCAGAAAACCCGTCGCCGCGTGGTCGTACCACTCAGCGACCGTACCCTCGAAGTCCTCGAGCGGGCGAAGAAGGACGCTGGCAATCGTGCCTTCGTCCTCGTCGACTCCGACGGTAGGCCCTACGGCGTGCAGCGGCTTCGGCGTTATCTCCGAATGGCGATGGCGATTGCCGGCTTCCCGACGTCGCGCCGCTTGCGCCTGCACGACCTCCGGCACTCGATGGCCTCGAAGTTGGCGCGCCGCGGCACGCCGCTCCTCTACATCCGCGACGTCCTCGGCCACACGAGCGTCTCGACCACCCAGCGCTACGCGCGTATCGACGACGTCAGCCTCCGTAGCGTCCTCGTCGCACTCAACAAAGACGCTGATCCGGCACGCCATTAACGAAGAAGCCGGGACCCGATACGGGCCCCGGCTTCGAGCGCTGCGTCGATCGCAACAACCTGCCTAACGTGGGACTCACCCGATGCGCGAGTGCTGCAGGCAAGCAATGCTACGCATGCAGCGAAGCTTCGGTGAGCTCATTTCGCGAAAGAATTGCTTCGTGGGAACTTCGAGAGCAACGCCTCGGCCGATGTACTCCTCATCGACGCGAGGGTAAAGCGATGCGTACTTGTTGATGAAGGACTGGCTCCTTCCAAGCCACGCGCGAAGATCGTCTGCGCCCAGCGCAGGGAGCACAGCGCCCGCTGATGTCACGGGCAGCCACATCCGATCGATGTACTGGAGCGTGTAAACGCGCCATTCGAGCACTTCGTAATCCGGGAGCGCCACCCGGCGGAAGTCGCGCGGGAGGGTCTCAAAGAACGCTTCGGGGTACTCGGAGGGGAGTCCAATGCAGCAGCCCTTGAGCCGCCGGCGGATTCCCCGGACTCGTAGATCGCGAAGGCGACCGAGTCCGCGACCGAGGTACCGAAATTGTCCATTACGCTTGCGAGCGGCGAGCAAGTCGAGAAGCTCGTCGCTGCGCGAAATCTCCGATTCGATTGACTCCGAATCCGGTTCGGATTCGAGCTTGAGCTGGCACCCGGCACAGCGAACGCTGTTTGCGGGTGAAGCGTGGTTAGGGTTAGAAGTGGGTTTCATTCGCACCTCCACGTCTCCGCAGTCAATTGCGGGGGGACACTGGAGCCGCTGCGCCCTGCGCAGTCAGCTTTGATCGTCGGAGATGAGCATCCAGCAACGACGATCGGGCCTCGGAACGAAACTCGGGATTCCGGAAATACCGGGACCACGAGATATGCCTGGCGTGCAGTGCACGGCGGACATTCGTGGCGTACCACCTGGCAAACGCGAGGTGGACGCTCGTGCGCACTCGGAAGTGCGCCATAGGCGTGGGTGCGAGCCGGGGATGCCAGCTCGAAAAAAATAGGCAGGTTGTCAAAGAGCGCGATGCGACCTTGCGCAAGTTCCGATTATAAACGGAGGTTGTGTCGAATCGCATGTTTGAGACGGATTTCGACACCTCCACCGACCGCTTCCCCGGCGAGAGCGAATCGGTTCGCCTCACGATCGAAGTGCAGGATGCATCTGACGGCCGAAGATCCGCTGCAACCGTAACTCGAGAGCGCGAAACCCGACCCCGACCGCTTCGATGATCCGCGGTCAGCACGAATTCACGAGCGACTCGAGCGCATCGGTAACGGACCTGCGTCGATGTACCGCCACATTCCGAGGATCATCAGGGGGTAAGCAGAGCATCGAGAATCCCGCCTCGGCGCTGATCCACTTCGGCCCAGAACTAATACTCAGTGAGTGACGGAGACGTGGATAGTCAGATCACACACTAGCTCGCCGACGAAAACCGCATGCGTCGAGTCTGCTGATCAGCGTGCCGCGACACGGCGGTTGCCGGCAGGTCGCTACGCTCCCAATCCTCATCCACCCGGGTTCCCTGGCTTGGCGTGCTATGCGAACCTCCTTCCAAACTCGCATCGGTCGTGATAACCGTTGGAGGGCCAGCAGCTCCCCCCCGAAAGCCTGTTCAACCGGGTCGCGATCAGCTCCGTCGATGTCGCCGTATTGGCAGTCCACGTTTCGAGTCGTTCGACTGGCGCCGGTGATTGACAGTTCGTTAGGCATCCGGCACTGTTTGCGCAGATCCTTTACCTCGCGTAGGCCTGCTGTGACCTTCCTGCAGAACCGCAGGTGGTCACTCCATACCATCCACTGCCGAGATTGGCGCGTCCAGAAGCCAAAAATCGGCGTGTCGGGCTGTCCTCCTGCTTTGGGAGCAGGAGGACAGGGGTTCGAATCCCCTCGCCCCGAAGAATCGCGTCCGGCTGCGGAGTAGCCCTCGCTCGGCCGATGCGCTTCGAATACCCAGTTGACCACCTGCGCGTTACGGGCAGCAGGACACGTCAGAATCTCAGTCAGCGCTCACCTAAGCCCTTCCTAACCACCACTCCATGCCCCAACTCCGCTCGACTCGAGCACCTGCTCAAGCGCGTCTCATCGGAACGCCTGCACATCCACAGGTGCTCGCCGATCTTCCCCTTCCCATCGGCGACGGAAGCCTCCGCGCTCTCGATTTACGGTTCGACGACTTCTGCGACTATGCGGAGACCGCGCGAGGTCTCAGCGGCGCGACGATCCGTGCGTATCGCGACGCGTTCCGGAATTTTCGGAAATTTCTGGTCCAATCCGGAAGCCCGCTCTCTCTCGCGGTCTTCGCGATCGACGAATGGGTTCGCTGGAACCGGCGCCGAGGGCTCGGGGCCGTTTCCACGAATTCATACTGGCGTGCCCTGCGCGCGTTCTTCACTGATCTCGATCGACGTGACGGAATCCCTTCGCCATTCGTTGGCGTCCGACCTCCGCCTCTACCCTCACGCCTCCCGAAAGCCCTCGAGCCCGCGGCCTGCCGGCGAGTACTCGCGGCGGCCGAGGGGCTCGACTGGCCGTCGACGTTCGCCCGCGCGCGAGCCGTAGCAATCGTCTCGACGTTTCTCTACGCCGGTCTGCGTCGTGGGGAACTTCTTCACCTCACAAACAGCGACGTTAACCTCCGGGACGGGCTGATCCTCGTGCGCGACGGGAAGGGGCGCGGCGGAGGGAAGGACAGGGTTGTGTATCTGCCGCCCCAGTTGGCGAGCGCCCTGCAGATTTATGTCCGTGAGCGCGACCGTCGTCGCATCGATAGCGCAGGGTTCTTCTGCACCCATAGCGGCACTCCGATTTCCCTCTCGACGCTGAGGCGTATCCACACGCGCATTCAGCGTGCCGCAGGTATGAAGACGTCAATCCATGCGTATCGCCACTCGTACGTCTCTGGTCTGCTTCGGTCCGGCATCGGCGTGCACGTCGCGCGAGAACTCGCCGGACACTCGAGCCTGTCGACGACCCTCGGCTACCTCCGCGTCTTTGACGGAGACAAGCGCCGAGAGGTCCGTAAGCTCTCCTTCGACTGATTCGCGGTTCGGTCACGCGTCGATGACGACCCGCTCGATCTCTCGCGCAAGCTCGCCGTTTACTACGTGGGAGTAGCGCTGCAACATCGAGAGACTTGCGTGCCCGAGCTGTTGCATCGCGAG
>JAMPYE010000523.1 GCA_023700825.1 Thermoanaerobaculia bacterium
GCGCGCCTCGCGCTCGAAGCGGCGCTTGGCTTCCGGATCGCGAGTCAGCTCGGGCGGCAGCAGCTTGAGTGCCACCGTGCGGCCTAACCGCGTATCCTCGGCCTTGTACACGACTCCCATGCCGCCGCCGCCGAGGTGGCCGAAGATGCGGTAGTGCCCGACCGTGCGTCCGATCATGGCTACACACTGGTTGTTGCTGGACTGCCCTGTGCCTATAAAGTTATGTCCAGACAGGCGGAGAACAAGAGGTGTCGATCACAGAGCCGTGTGACGACATGTTTCGCTGCGGCGGTTCTCGAGGAGGGTTGACCCGAGTCGCCGGGACTTCCAGATCCGGGCCGATGGGATTGAGCCGGAGTTCCTTCGTCGAGCACTTCAGCGAGACCGGCTTTCTCGCCCACTGGACGCGCAAGGGCTTCGGCCGGAGGCGCGCCGTCCGGTGCATCCGTTTGCCACCGGTCGTCAGCGCGGCATCGCGGCCCCGCTCGGAGTGAGGCGCCGAACGCTGTTAGAATCAATGTTTCTAATCTTTGCGAAGCGGCCGCGGGTGGCGGTTCCATCCACGGGAGAGATCGAGTGCCCCAGATCAGGCTCACATTGTTTGCGCCAGACGCGGCTCCGGAGCAGCGCGCGCTCGATGCCGACGTCGTCACGCTCGGACGGGCGGCCGACTGCACCGTTCCGATCCACGACCGGTTCCTCTCGAGGCACCACGCAGAACTTTCGGCGAAAGGCGATCGATGGACGCTGCGCGACCTCGGCAGCGCGAACGGTACGTTTCTCGGCGGGGTGCGGGTAGTGGACCCTGTGGAAGTCGCGTCCGGGGCCGAGATCACGCTGGGGAACAGCAGGGTCCTCGTCGGAGAAGCGAAGCCGAACGCGGAGGTCCACATTTCGAGGACGTCGCTGATCGACGTGAACCTGTTTCAGTGGGACAGGCCCGCTGTCCCGACGCAGCCCCATCCGCTCGGGGTTTTCGTCTCCGAGGATCGGCGGGAGTCCGAGCCGGTCACGGAGATCGTTCTCTCGGAGAGCGACGTCGACGTTGCGGCGGATCGTGTCCGGTTCAGTCTCGCGATGGAGCTCATCGCCGACCGGTCGATGGCCGATCTCTTCAAGACCATCGTGGACCAGGTCATGGAGCTGATGGGCCCGTCGCGCGTGGCGCTCGCGCTGCTCGCGCCGAACCGGCGCGACTTCGAGATCGTTCAGTACGGCGGCTCGGGCTCCGGCGACCTGGTGATCAGCCGGACGCTGCTGCAGGAGGTCGTTCGTGACCGCAAGGTGATCTCGTACACCGACATCGGGGCCAACGACGCGCTCGCCAAGGCGGCGTCCATCGTCGCGCAGAACATCTACTCGGCGCTCTGCGCGCCGCTCATCGTCGGCGACAGCGTCCTCGGCGTTCTCTACGTCGACTATCGCCTCTCCACGCGCGCCATCACGTCGGAGGACGCGCTGCTCGCCGCGCAGATCGCGCGCGTCGCCGCGATCAAGCTCGAGTCGACGCGCCTGCGCGTCGCCGCGCTCGAGAAGGAGCGCCTCGACGAGACGCTCAGGCTCGCGCAGGCGATCCAGATGCGGATGCTCCCGCAGGACTTCCCACCGCTCACGAGCGAGTCCACCTTCGACATCTCCGCCGCCATCCGCCCGGCGAAGACCGTAGGGGGCGACTTCTACGATTTTCACCTGACGGCCGACGCGAAGCTCTACTTCTGCATCGGCGACGTGTCGGGGAAGGGAGTGCCCGCGGCCCTCATGATGGCGGTCAGCCGGGCACTTTTCCGGTCGCTGATTCTCCGCGGAGAATCGCCGGGCGAGATCATGGCGGCCATCAACCGTCAGCTTTGCGACGAGACGGACGCCGCGATGTTCGTGACCGCCTACTGCGGAGTGCTCGACTTATGCACGGGTGCGCTCCGGTACAGCAACGCGGGCCACAACCCGCCGCTTCTGATCGCAGCCGACGGCGACGTCCGCGAGCTTGCCACCCGGCCTGGGCTGGTGCTCGGCTACCTGCCGTCCTACAAGTACGTCGAGGAGTCGGCGCTGCTCGCGAAGAACGACGTCCTCTTCCTTTACACCGACGGGATCTCCGAAGCGACGAACCTCTCGGACGAGCTGTTCTCCGTCGATCGCCTGGTCACGGCGCTGAAGGCGAACGCGCGCGAGAATGCGGGGCGGATCGCCGAGGCGACGCTAGAGGCGGTCGAGGGATTCGTCGGGGACGCGCCGCAGTCGGATGACCTGACCCTTCTCTGCTTCAGGTACATCAAGGCACCCGCGCAGGGATGACCTCTGGCCGCGGATCGAAACGCCGTCTGCATCAGGAACGCAGGAACCGATCATGCCCGATGAGTCCGAGGCTTCCAGCCGGCAGCGGCGCTCCGAGGCCGCGACGATGCGCTTTCCCAGGCGCGTCGACGCGCTGTCGAGCCTTTTCGCGTTCTCGGGGAGCTTCTTCGCCGCCAGCGGAGTCGACGGACAATCGAGGAGCACGGCCGACTTCATCCTCGAGGAGATCTTCACGAACCAGGTGAAGTACAACGCGGAGGGAGCCGGCGAGATCGAGGTGAGCCTCCGGATAGCGGAAAACGTTCTGGAGATCTCGGTCACCGATTTCGATTCGGAGCGATTCGACCTGCGTGAAGCCGGGGAGGTCGACGTAAATGCCGCGTTGAACGACAGGAAGCCGGGCGGGCTCGGCATCCACCTGGTGAAGAAGTTCGCGAAACGGATCGACTACGATTACGTCGATCGCAGGAGTAAGGCCATCATCTATTTTGATCTGGGGTGAACATGTTCGAAATTGCAACGGGAGAGAACGGTGAGATTCTTCTTTCGGGGAGGCTCGACGCCTCGCAGGTGGAGACCGCCCGCGGCGTCCTGCTCTCGCTCACCGAGAGTCGCGTCGTCGATTTTTCGAAGCTCGAGTACATCGCGAGCGCGGGGCTGGGGATCCTCCTCGCCGCGCAGAAGAAGCTGAGCGAGAAGGGTTGCGCGCTCAAGCTGGTCAACCTCAACAACCACATCCGCGACGTGCTCCACTTTTCGGGATTCGACCAGGTGTTCGAGATCGAGTGAGGTGAGCTGAGACGGGCGGGCCGGCAACGTCGCCCGGCCCGCAGGCCAGCTGCAGACCAACTTTTCGCCCCATGAACTGTACTACTGACAGCGAAGACAACGAATGCATCCGCCGATGCCTCGATGGAGATGCGGACGCGTTCGAAGGGCTGGTGGTGCGATACCAGAAGCCGGTCTTCAATGCGATCTACCACATGGTGCAGAGCAGGGAGGATGCCAGCGAGATCTGTCAGGCAGTGTTCCTCAAGGCCTACGTGAATCTCAAAGGCTTCGACCCGGACCGACGCTTTTTCAGCTGGATCTATCGGATTGCGATGAACGACTCGATCAACTTTCTCTCTTCCAGGCGGCAGACGGAGCCGATCCCGGCGACCTGGCAGTCGCCCGGGGCCGGCCCCGAGGAAAACCTCGAGGCGAGCGAGTTGCGGAAGCACCTGAACGAGGCGATCGGCAGGCTCAGCCCGGCGCAGCGGGCCGTGCTCGTGCTTCGTCATGTCACGCACTGCTCCTA
>JAMPYE010000524.1 GCA_023700825.1 Thermoanaerobaculia bacterium
GACCACGATGATGACGTCGGCCGAGGCGATCTCGTCGCCGTGGGAGAAGAGGCGGTGAAGCCCCGCGACTCCGCAATCGTACGCGCGAAGCGTCTCGATGCCGAAGTGCGCGAGGGTTCCCGCGGCTTCTTCGGCGACGCGGAGATCCGAGGCGCCGGCGCTGACCACCGCGACGCGTCCCTTCATCGCGGGATGCGGCTCGCCCAGCTCGGCGAGACCCGAGATGCGGTCGAGCCTGAGCGCCGGATGGCGGGAGGCGAGCTCGCCGGCGATCGCGTCGTCGAGTCGCGTGACGAGGAGCCGAAGCCCGCGCTCGGCCGCGACGCCGATCACCTCGTCGAGCTGCGCCAGCGATTTTCCTTTGCCGTAGATCACTTCGGGCATCCCTGTCCTCGAGTGGCGATGCACGTCGAGCTTCTGGTGGCCGATGCGGATGAAGCCCCACGATTCGAGCTGCGACTCGGCGTCGCCCGTGGAGAGGGCGCCCGACGCCACCGCGTCGAGGATCTCGCGCAGACTCAACGCCCGATCTCCCGGTTCAGCTTGCCCGACTTGAAGCCCTCGAGGTCGAGCGTGACGAGAGGAATTTCGAGTTGTGCGCCGAGCTCGAGCAGGCGTTGCCTCACCTGCGGCATCGCGGCGCGGGAGATGTCGCCGCCCTCGAGCTCGATCCGCATCGTGGTGCCGTCATAGCGGGCGCGGCAGACGCGGAAGCCGAGCTCGTGAAGCAGCGCTTCCATCTGCTCGACGTGCGAGAGCTTCGCCCCTGTCACCGCGGAGCCGTAAGGGATGCGTGACGCGAGGCAGGGAGCCGCCGGCTTGTCCCAGATCTCGAGCCCCAGGAGCTTGGCGATCGCGCGGATCTCCGCCTTGCCGAGCCCCGCGTCGAACAGCGGACGGCGAATGCCGTGCTCCTCGGCCGCCTGCTGGCCCGGGCGGTAGTCGCCGGCGTCGTCGGCGGTGAAGCCGTAGGCGATGTGGGCGATGCCGCGGCCCGCGGCGAACGCGCGTGCCGAGTCGAAGAGCGTCTGCTTGCAGAAGTAGCAGCGCTTCTCGTCGTTGCGACTGTAGTCCTCGTTCGCGAGCTCGGCAGTCGGCTCGATGTGGTGCTCGACGCCGACGCCCGCGGCGATGGAGCGTGCGAGCTCGATCTCGCTCCGGGGAATCGACGGCGAGTCGGCGGTGAAGGCGACGGCGCGGCTGCCGAGACAGCGGCCGGCGGCGGCGAGAAGCACGGCCGAGTCGACTCCGCCGGAAAAGGCGACGACGAGGCTGTCGTACCGGCGCAGCTCGTTCTCGAGCTTCTCGAGGTACGTGACAGGCGAAGTTTCGATCGATTCCGGGGCCATCGGGCTGATTGTATGACGGCGTGGATGGGGCGGAAGCGCTCCGTGCGCGACGAAACCGCCCGTTGGAAGAGTTGTAAGCGAATTGACACCATTTTCTGGCGTCTGTTATCGTCGCTGAGTATCCCGAATCGAGGATCCGAGAATTGGTCATCGAGTGTCCTCAGTGCGCGGCGAAGTACCAGTACAGCGAGGAGCGGTTCGACGGTAAGCCGAACAAGAAGATCCGCTGCTCCAAGTGCCAGACGGTTTTCGACGTGAAGAATCCTGCGATCGTGGCTCCGGCCGCGGCGGCGCATACGGTTGCGCCCCCGGAAGACGGCTTCGATTCGACCGTCGCGCGGCGTGGAAGCGGAATGGGCGCGTTCGTCGCCCAACCCGAAAACTCGACCGCGCAGGCCGGGATCCCTTCTCCGCGCGACACCGGCAAGGTCGAAGACGGGCCGAGGCTCAGCGGTGACAGGCGCTACTCTCTCGCGATTCTCGACGGGCCGGACGCCGGCAAGGTTTTCCGGATCGAGCGGCCCAAGACGGTCATCGGCCGTTCCGCGGGCGACCTGATTCTCAACGACATCGAAGCGTCGCGAAGCCACGCCTGCGTGGAGGTCCGCGACCCGGTCGTGCTGCTCTCCGACATGGAGTCGACGAATGGCACGCTCGTCGGCGGCGAGAAGATCACCGGCGCGGTCGAGCTCTACAACCACGCCGAGTTCCAGGTCGGCACGACGACGATCATGCTGATCGTGACCGACGCCGACTAGCGTCGGAATTGAGAATTGAGAATTGAGAATTGAGAGATTGACGGTACCCGGGGTTCCTGTGGCTTCTCAGTCTCTCCATTCTCGATTCTCAATTCTCAATTCGGCCCCCGAGGGCCGCTGATGCTCTCCCAGCTCGTCGTTCTCGCGCGCCATCGTCAGCTGATCGCGACGCTCACGTCGCGCGATCTGAAGGCTCGCTACCGGGGGTCGGTGCTCGGCTACTTCTGGTCGCTCGCGAACCCGCTTCTCCTGCTCGGCGTCTACACGCTCGTCTTCACCCGCTTCTTTCCGCGGCCCGACATCTCGCCCTACGCGCTTTTCCTCTTTGCCGGGATCCTTCCCTGGATCTTCTTCTCCGGCTCGGTGATGGAGGCGACCAACGCGATCTCGGGCAATGCGGGCCTCATCAAGAAGGTGATGTTCCCGGCCGAGGCGCTGCCGATCGTCGTCGTGCTCTCGCACCTGGTGCACTTCGCGCTCGCGCTGCCGGTGCTCGTCGCGGCGTTCGGCGTGGCGCTCGTGATGGGGAAAGTCACGTTCCACCCGGTGATGCTCTTCGTGCCGGTGCTGATGCTGCTCGAGGCGCTCTTCGTCGCCGGGATCGCCCTCGCGGTCTCCTCGGCGTCGGTGCTGTTCCGCGACCTGCGCGACCTCGTGCAGAACCTGCTGCAGCTCGGGTTCTTCCTGACGCCGATCATCTACTCGATCGATCGAGTCCCGTCGCAGTGGCTCCGCACCCTGCTGCGCCTGAACCCGATGACGCCGTTCGTCATCGCGTTCCAGGACATCTTCGTCATGGGGCGGCCGCCCGCGCTCGTCGACGTCGTACTGATGGCGGTCTTCGCTCTCGGCTCCATCGCCCTCGGGTTCGTCGTCTTCGACCGCCTGCGCGACACGCTGGCGGAGGCGATATGACGCCGGCGATCTCGGTCCGCGGCCTCTCGAAGAGCTACCGGCTCTTCGGGCGCCGCTCGCAGCTGCAGACGCTCAAGAGCGCCCTTCTCCGGCGCGAGCTGAGACTCGACCCGGAGTCGTCGGTACAGGCGCTGCGGGGACTGACGTTCGACGTCGCGCGCGGCGAGGCCTTCGGCGTCGTCGGGCGCAACGGCTCGGGAAAATCGACGCTGCTCAAGATCATTTCCGGGATCCTCAAGCCGACCGAAGGGCTCGTCAGCGTGAACGGGCGCGTGTCGGCTCTGATCGAGCTCGGCGCGGGATTCCACCCCGAAATCAGCGGGCGCGAGAACATCTTCATCAACGGCATCATGCTGGGCCTTTCGAGGAAGGAGGTCGAGAAGCGCTTCGACCGGATCGTCGAGTTCTCGGGCATCGGGGAGTTCCTCGACCAGCCGGTCAAGACCTACTCGTCGGGCATGTACGTGCGGCTCGGCTTCGCGGTCGCGGTGCACGTCGACCCGGAGATCCTGCTGATCGACGAGGTGCTGTCGGTCGGCGACGAGGAGTTCTCGCAGAAGTGCATCGC
>JAMPYE010000525.1 GCA_023700825.1 Thermoanaerobaculia bacterium
TCATCATCGCCGGAACGATCGCGAGCTCGCGAGCGGCCGCCTCGACGACATCCGGCGCCGCATAGACGCCGCTTCGTGCGTCGATCTCGCGAAACTCGAGATCAGCCACGGCGAGGGCGATGAGGTACGCCGGAACCCGCTGCGGCATCGAGAAGTGGTAGACGCCGTCGGCACTCTTCTCGCGCGGGTTTCCGCCCGCGCTCATCACCGCCAGATATTCGGCCGGGACACGGATCGTCGCTTCCCACGTCATCCTCAACTGCGGCGAGTCGTGAATCGGAATCCAGCTGCGCGCGTCGATCGGCTCGTTCTGGGAGTAAAGGTACGGCGTCGACTGTCCGGCTTGGGCCGGCGTCATCCAGTGGAGGCCGTCGGCCTGCGGGCTCGTGGAGTACACGACGCGCACCTCCCGCGTCGCGGGAGCGATGGGTACGACGAGAGGGCGACCGAGGATCGGATCCAGGACGCCGAGCGAATGTCTCGCCGTCGAGCCGTCGTCCAGCGTGACCTGCTCGATCTCGAGCCCTCGCGTGTCGAGGATCAACTCGCTCGCTCCGGCGAGATTCTCGATCTCGAGCGTTGCGTTGCCGTGAAGCCGTCTCTGTTGGAAGTCGACCGTAAGGTCGAGCTTTACGTGCCGGACGCTGACCTCGGCGCCGTTCGCGTAGCTGTGCTCGTCGATCGGTGCCAGGCGAAGAAGCTCGGCAACGGGACGAACAGGACGCGAACGCGCTCCTGTCAGGAGCACGAAGATCGCGAGCGCGAGGAGAAGCCTCGATGCGACCCACCGCAACGAGTTCATACCACCATCCTCGCGCCGGCGTGGGAACAACGCAATGAACCGAAGGGAAACTAAATGTAACGTAATGCGCGCGAAGCCTGTCTTCCACCGCTACGCGACGTCGACCTCTGCGCGCTCCATCTCTCCCAACACCGCGGCGACGACAAGATCCTCGGTGGCACGCACTTCAGGCGACGGCTCCTCTCCGATTCCGAATCGCGTTCCCTCGATCCCGAACACCGTCACGCGCGGCGGAAGGCAATGCAGCGCGCGTGCAAGCTCGATCGCCTCGGCGACGCCGAGCGCGTGGGTCGAGCCTTCCGGCTGGCGCGGCCCTTCCCAGCTCCTGCTCGCGTCCACCCGATGAATCCGGCCGACCTCGCCCGCACACGCGACGGCGTCCACGATCACGACGTGCGCCTCGCCGCGCATGAGCTCGACGAGATCGGCCGCGTCGCCCAGCAACACCGCGACGCGCACCTCGGCCCGCGCCTCGCTCACGCGACGAACGACCGCTGGCCCGATCCCGTCGTCACCTCGAAGGTCGTTGCCGACGCCGACCACGAGCACGCCGTCAGTCCTCCCTTTCGATGTCCAGCTTCAGGAAGTGCGTCGCGCACGAGATGCACGGATCGTAGTTGCGGATCGTCTGCTCACAGCGCCACGTCATCTCGTTCTGCCCCAGGTCGAGGTGCGATTCGACGAACCGTCGGACGTCGTCCTCGATCGTCGGCAGGTTCTGCGCCGTCGGCGGTACGATCTTCGCCTCGAGGATCTTCCCGAGCTCGTCGATTCGATAGCGGTGATAGAGCGTCCCGCGCGGCGCCTCCGTGCACGCGGCGCCGACGCCGACCTTCGGCTGCGCCTCCACGAACGGCCGGTCGGGCCGCTCGTACTGCTCGATGATGCGGACCGCCTCGTCGCACGCGTAGAGCAACTCGATCGTCCGAACGAGGATGCTCTGGAACGGATTGCGGCAGACGGGGCCGAGCCCCGCCTCGATCGCGGCCTGCTGCGCGATCGGAGAGAGCCGATCGAAATTCAGCGCGTAACGGGCGAGCGGGCCGGTGTGATAGTTGCCGCGGTCCCGGACGACCGAGTGCAACGCGTTCGAGTGCGCGACGTGCTGCTCCCGGAAGACCTTCTCGTAGTCGGCTGGGGTGACATCGATCCCCTTGTTCGACGCGATATTGCCCTCGTTGAACGGATACTCCGAGGGGTGGCGCAGCGCCACGAACTCGTAGTCGAACTCGAGCTCCTGCATCGGCAAGGTCGCGACGAACTTCACGAAGTCGACCGCTTCGTCGCGCGCCCGCTTGAGTCGCTCGAGAAGGGGCTCGAGCTCGCCCCGCGTCGGAACGCGGTAGAAGCCGCCGACCCGGACGTTGATCGGGTGGATCTCGCGCCCCCCGACGACGTTGACGATGTCGTTGCCGGTCTTCTTCACCGCGAGCGCGCGCTGAACGAGCTCGGGATGATCGGCCGCCATCCTGATGACGTCGTCGTAGCCGAGGAAGTCGGGCGCATGCAGCATGAAGACGTGAAGCGTGTGGCTCTCGATCCACTCCCCGCAGTAGAGAAGGCGGCGAAGCTCGCGCAGCTGTCCCTTCACGATCACTCCGGCGACCGCCTCCATCGCGTGCACCGCGCTCATCTGGTAGGCGACCGGACAGATGCCGCAGATCCGCGCGGTGATGTCAGGCGCCTCGGTCCAGGCTCTTCCGCGCAGGAACGCCTCAAAGAACCGGGGCGGCTCGTAGATGCGCAGCCTCACGTCGGAGACTTTGCCTCCCTTGACGCGAAGGTGAAGCGCGCCTTCGCCCTCCACGCGCGCGAGCGTCTCGACGTCGATGCTCACCGTTCGGCTGGCCATGCGCTACCTCCCCTGCTCCAGCGCTTCGCTCTCGCGGCGGAACGGCTCCGCGGCCGCGTTGAACGAACGGAAGAGCCTCATCCGGGCGTCGATCCCGAGACCCACCTCTCCGAGGTGGCGGCTCAGCGACGGGGCGTTGACCGACTCCGAGGGGCCGTAGCAGCCGAAACAGCCGCGGCTGTAAGCCGGACAAAGGCCAGCGCATCCCGCCTGGGTGACGGGCCCGAGGCACGCCTCGCCGCGCGAGACGAGGACGCAGACGGTGCCGCGACGCTTGCATTCCACGCAGACGCTGTAGCTCGGGATCTGCGGCTTGCGCCCATGGAGGAATGCACTGATGACCTCGAGCAGCTGGTACTTGTTGATTGGGCAGCCACGCAGCTCGAAGTCGACCTTGACGTGGTCGGCGATCGCGCTCGAGCGCGCCAGTGTCTCGATGTACTCGGGTCGCGCGTAGACCGCGCTCGTGTACTCGCGCACGTCGGCGAAGTTGCGAAGCGCCTGGATGCCTCCCGCCGTCGCGCACGCGCCGATCGTGATCAGGACCTTCGATTCGTTGCGGATCTTCTGGATTCGCTGCGCATCGTGGTAGGTCGTGACCGAGCCCTCGACGAGCGACAGGTCGTACGGACCCTCGACCACGGCCCTGGTGGCCTCGGGGAAGTACGCGATCCTGATCGCGCCGGCGACCGCGAGGAGTTCGTCCTCGCAGTCGAGAAGCGACAGCTGGCAACCGTCGCACGATGCGAACTTCCAGACCGCGACGAGGGGCCTTTTCGCGCCGCGCATCAGATCCCCCTGATTCTCATCAGCTTCTCGATGTCGGGATAGGCGAACACCGGCCCGTCCTTGCAGACGAAGGCCGCGCCCATCTGGCAGTGACCGCAGAAGCCGATGCCGCACTTCATGTTCCGCTCCATCGACAGGTAGA
>JAMPYE010000526.1 GCA_023700825.1 Thermoanaerobaculia bacterium
CATCTGAAGGCAGCAGCGACGTTTCCACATTCTTCCGTTCTGCATTCTGTGTTCTGCGTTCATTGTGTTCAACCTGATCGGCCATGACTGAACCGAAACCGCTCGTCTCCGTGATCATGGGCTCCCGCACCGACTGGGAGACGATGAAGCACGCTTCCGACGTCCTCCGCGAGCTCGGCGTCCCGCACGAGTGCGAGGTCGTGTCGGCTCACCGCACCCCCGACCGGATGGTGGAGTTCGCAAAGTCGGCCGAGTCGCGCGGAATCGAGGTCATCATCGCAGGCGCGGGAGGAGCTGCCCATCTACCGGGCATGACCGCGTCGCACACGCTCGTTCCCGTCCTCGGTGTCCCGGTACAGAGCAAGGCGCTGAGCGGGCTCGACTCGCTCCTGTCGATCGTCCAGATGCCGGGAGGCGTTCCGGTCGGCACGCTCGCGATCGGCGCGGCCGGCGCGAAGAACGCGGGGCTCCTCGCGGCGCAGATCCTCGCGACGACCCGTCCCGAGCTCCGCGAAAGACTGCGCGCGCTCCGCGGGAAGCAGACCGACGAAGTGCTCACGACGACGCTCGATTAGGCGGGCGGCGCACCGCAGGAAAGCGAGATCCCCGATGCCCGACACTCCGCCAAGCGAGAGCATGCCGGCAGCGAAGCGCGGAGCGCGGGCGCGGATCCTCGGCGCAGCCGGGAGAACCCTCTCGGCGCTCGGCTGGTTCCTCCTGGGAAACCTGGTGCTTCTCGTCACGTTAGGCGTGCTCCACCTCAACAGCCGCCCCGAGCTCTCCGTCTGGCATACCGCGGAGCTCGACGGGGAGTTCCGCGCGAACGGCGGCGTCGACACCTTTCCGGCGTACCTGGCGCTGGAGGAGAAGCTCTTCCGGCAGCTCGACGACCGGGTCATCGCGCGCGTTCCCGCGGCGCAACGGTCGAACATCAACCGCTACACCCGCGACAGCCTCTCCGATCCCTCGCGATGGCCGCGCGACTGGAACCGCTCGTTCGAGCTCCCCGCGCCGCACCCGAAAGCAGCGGTGCTGCTGCTCCACGGCATGTCCGATTCGCCTTATTCGCTTCGCGCGCTCGGCGAGCGCCTCAACGCGGAGGGCGCGTACGTCGTGGCGCTCCGGCTGCCCGGACACGGGACGATCCCCGGCGGGCTCGTGGACGTCACCTGGCAGGACTTCGCGGCAGCCGTCGAACTCGCGGTGCGCTACACCGAGCAGAAGTCGGGCGGCGCTCCCGTCTACCTCGTCGGGTACTCGACCGGTGGCCCGCTCGGCGTGCAGTACGCGCTCCGATGCCTGAACGACTCGACGCTGCCGGCGCCTGACGGACTCGTCCTGATTTCACCGGCGATGGGTGTCACTCCTTCGGCAGCGCTCGCGATCTGGCAGTCGCGCCTCGGCCATCTGCTCGGGCTGAAGAAGCTCGAGTGGCAGGGGATTCGCCCCGAGTACGATCCGTTCAAGTACAACTCGTTCGCGGTGAACGCCGCCGATCTCGTCTACCGGCTCGCGATCGAGGTGCAGTCGAAGCTCGACGCCGCCGGGCCGGAGAAGCTCGCCGGCCTGCCTCCGATCCTGGCCTTCCAGTCGGGAGTCGACGCCACCGTGTCGACCTCGGCCGTCGTGACGGGGCTCTTCGACAAACTTCCGGCGAAGGGCCACGAGCTCGTGCTTTTCGACATCAATCGCCATGCGCTGATCGAGCACGTGCTCGCGAGCGATCCGCGGCCGACGCTGAAGAAGCTCCTCGAAGGGTCCAATCCCGCCTTCGACATCACGGTCGTGACGAACGAAGGGGCGCAGTCGCTGGCAGTCGTCGCACGCACGAGAAAAGCCGGCCAGCCCGTCGCGACCGACACGCCGATCGCCCTGGAGTGGCCGCGCAACGTTTTCTCCCTCTCGCACGTCGCGCTCCCGATGCGGTACGACGATCCACTGTACGGCGGCGACGAGTCGGTGGCGAGCCCGGGGATCAGGATCGGGATCGCAGCGCTCCGCGGTGAGCATGGCGTGCTGCAGATCGGCCCGGGCGACATGCTCCGTCTCCGGTGGAATCCCTTCTACTCCTGGATGGAAATGCAGATGCTCGAGTTCATGCGTCTTCCGACTCCGGTCCCGGCGGAGGCACAATGACGACGATGATCAGGCCCGGCGGAACGATCGGCATCTTCGGAAACGGCCAGCTCGGACGCATGATCGCGCTCGCGGCGCAGCCGATGGGCTATCGCGTCCACGTGTTCGGCCCCGAGGCGGGCTCGCCAGCGGCGCAGGTCGCGGACGAAGAAACCGTCGCACGCTACGACGATCGCACTGCCGTGGAGCGCTTCGCCAGACGGTGCGACGTCATCACCCTCGAATTCGAGAACATCCCGGTCGAAACGGTCCGCTGGGCCGAAGCGATCACCCCGGTTCGCCCGTCGAGCGGCGTGCTCGAGGTCACGCAGCATCGAGTCCGCGAGAAGACGCTCTGTGTCGATCTCGAGATCGGCGTTCCCTCGTTCGCGTCGGTCGACTCCCTCGAGTCGCTCCACGACGCGCTCCGCGGCGTCGGGCTTCCCGCGGTCCTCAAGACGACCACGTTAGGCTACGACGGCAAGGGCCAGGCGAAGATCGCGACGGCGAGCGACGTGCCGGGCGCGTGGAGCTCCATCGGCGCGCGCGAGGGGATTCTCGAGTCGTTCGTCGCGTTCGACAAGGAGGTTTCAGTCGTCGCGGCGCGCGGCCTCGACGGCTCGTTCACGAACTGGGGCCTGATGGAGAACGTGCACGCGAACCACGTCCTCGACACGACCGTAGCGCCGGCCGCGGTCGACGATCAGACGGCCGACCACGCGATCGAGATCGCCCGGCAGATTCTCGAGCATCTCGACGTCGTGGGCGTCATGTGCGTCGAGATGTTCCTCGGCGCGGACGGTGCGATCCTCGTCAACGAGCTCGCGCCGCGTGTTCACAACTCGGGACACCTCACGATCGAAGCGGCATTCACGAGCCAGTTCGAGCAGCACGTTCGCGCCATCTGCGGCGTCCCGCCCGGCGCCACGACGATGCGGCCCTCGGCGATGGCGAACCTCCTGGGCGACCTGTGGGCCGGAGGCGAGCCGCAGTGGGACGTTGCGCTCGCCGACGGCGACGTGAAACTCCATCTCTACGGCAAGAGCGAGGCGCGTGCCGGGCGGAAGATGGGGCACCTCACCGCGCTCGGCGCGACGGGCGCCGAGGCACTGGCCCGCGTTGTGGCCGCGAGGGGCGCGCTGCGTAAAGCCTAACGGCGGGCCACGCGCCACGTAGCGGGATGGCGGAGAGGAGATGCCCTTATGTGGCGCAGGCACTCCTGCCTGCGCGTCGCCAAAGGCGACCTGCAGATTTCGGCTTGGTGCCTGAGCGGAGCGTCGCTTCGCGCCGCGCGCAGGCAGGAGTGCCTGGGCCACATGGGGGCGGCCCCGCGGGCCGCCCTCACCTCTTCACCGCGATCCGGTCCCTAACCACGCTGCGCACTTTCGCTCCCGTGTCGACGGCGCTCCGCCCCGCGAACAGGTCGCGGTACGGCGACGCCTTCACGATGTAGTCGGTCGTCGCGATCG
>JAMPYE010000527.1 GCA_023700825.1 Thermoanaerobaculia bacterium
CTGGCCGTTCGTAGGCGGTAGCGAGCCCCAGCCTCTCTATCCGAAGTACGAAGCAATGAGGGGGGCACTCGTAGCCGGTGACGTGGCGGCAGTGAAGGCGCAAGCGGTGGAGCTCGCGAGTGCCGCGAAGGACTCAGACCTCGACGCCGTCGCGAGCACGGCCGGCAAGGTCGCAGGCGCGGCCGACATCGAAGCTGCACGGAAGGCCTTCGCGGACCTGTCCGAAGCGATGATCGCCTACCGCGCGATCGCCGAAGAGACGCCGAAACCGCAGGTCGTCTACTGCTCCATGGCGAAGCACTCGTGGCTTCAGCCGAAGGGCGAAGTAAGTAATCCGTACTACGCAGACGAAGCGATGCGCACGTGCGGCGAGATCAAAGAAAGCGCTGACTAAAGGAGGAGATCACCATGTTTCATCGTCACCAGGGCTGGTTCTGGATTGGAGTGATGACCGTAATGATGGTTCTGATGCTGCTCTGAAGGTAATTGACCGGGATGAGCGTTCCCGGACAGTCGGACAGCTCCGGCGAACGAGAAGCGAGCGTTTGCACCACGAAAATCGACTTCATTCGCTACACATGGACGAAAACTTCTGAACATCGAAAGGACCCGGAAGAATGAAATACAGACTCGTCACCCTCGCAACCTGCTTCGTCGCCGCGCTCGTTGGTACGACCGCGTACGCGCAGCACGACCACGGATCGCACCAGACGCCGAAGCCGATGAAGGAGTCGGCGGAGAAGCAGGCTGACCACATCTTCATCAGCTATGAGGAGGCGCGTCAGGCCCTCATCAAGGGCTCGATGCCCGAGATCAAGACCGCGGCACGCCACATCGGCCTTGCCGCGAAGAGCGCGAACCAGACGAAGCTCTCCGAGCTCGGCGCGAAGCTCGAGGCGGCGCCCGATCTCAAGGCCGCGCAGCAGGCCTTCGCATTGCTCTCGGATGAAGCCATCAAGTATCGCGAGACCCGGTGCTGCAACCGCCCGGTCGTCGTCTATTGCTCGATGGAGAAAAAGTCCTGGCTGCAGACTGACGCCAAAGTCATCGGCAATCCGTACGTCGACGCAAAGATGCGCACCTGCGGCGAGGTCAAGGCGGACTGAACAGGGTCACACCGGCGGCGGGGCGCTGCCCCGCCGCCGGAAGGAGACGAAATGCAATCGGAAACTCCAGGTTCACTCGTACTGCCTTGCCTGATGCTCGGCGCTGCGCTGGTCGCGCTCGCGTCCGTCCCATTTTGGCTGATAGAGGAGGGGCTCCAGCTCAACCGCGACGCGGCTGGACGCCGCGCGGCGATCGAATCGACCCTGATGCGGCCGCCGGCACGGACCGGATCAGCGATCGACGGAAAGCTCGAGTTCATCGATGTGGCGCGGCAATCACGCGAGTTCATGGAGTACTACCGCACGATCTCGCTGACTCCCGAGCAGGAAGCGATCAAGATCGAAGTACTGAGCGCGATGCCGGCCGCATGCTGCAGCGACTCCACGGCGCTCACCTGCTGCTGCCCGTGCAACCTGTCCAGGACCATCTGGGGCCTCAGTAACTATTCCATCGCCATGCTCGGCGCCGATGCCGGTCAGCTTAGGCATGCGGTCAACGCGTGGCTGAGGGTTACGAGCACGAACGGATATTCCGGGGACGCGTGTCACAAAGGCGGGTGCGAGCGAGAGTTCAAGAACAACGGCTGCGGCGGCATGGATGAGCAGAAGCTCGCCGTCTAGACCGACGAGTCACACGACCGATCAACAGGAGGTGACGAATGTCCCGACAAGCAGCAAAGGAAGACGTCAACAAGAGAATGCCACTGATCTTGAAGTTCGCGATCGTGCTCGCAATCGCCGGGATTGCGGGATTCACGAGTCTGTTCTGGAGAGGTGGGCACTCGTCTCCTGCGACTGCACATTCGGGTCGCGAGGCGTCCGAGGCGCCTGCTGTCCATGCAGCAGGCACCGGCATCGAGTTTCGTGACTCGGCAGCTCAGGCCCGCGAGTTCATCGGCTACTACAACACGATCCACTTGACTCCCGAACAGGAAGCGCTGAAGGCAGAGGTGCTTCAGGCGCGTCCCGCTGCCTGCTGCAAGAGCTCCAACGCCTACACCTGCTGCTGCACGTGCAACCTCTCGAAGACGGTCTGGGGACTCAGCAACTACGCGATCGCGAAACAGCACGTGACCGCGAAGGAGCTCAACGAGTTGGTCGACGGCTGGCTGAGCTTCGTCAATCCGTCGGGATACGAAGGCGATACTTGCTACACGGGCGGCTGCGGCCTCCGCGGGAACCAGAAAGGCTGCGGTGGCATGACTGAGCAGGAGCTCTCGCTGTGAGCTCCGAGCGAGGCCGCCTATGAATGCGCACAATCTCCGACTCGTCCGTCAGCCCGAAGAGGACGAGAAGGAAAGCGAATCACGTTCGTCCACCGGATCGCATTCGGGGAGGCCGGAATCGCTGCCGCGGGCTGGCGATGTCTCCAGCCTTCTCGAGCTCGACAGGATTCGAATCCTCGTACTCGAGCACCGGATCTGCTGGAGGGTTCTCCCGAAAACCGTACAGTTCGCGAAGTCGCGACCGATCTGCTCGGGCCTGGAGATCGAGCTGGAAAGTGTGGCCGCCACAGGTGGACCTACGGCCACCAGGACGCGCGCGAACTGGCCCGCCTCCCAGCGCGAGCTGTTGGAGGTCGCCTCATGGGTGAGCGTCTGGGATGCACCGGACACGGAGGCGCGCCTCCAGCGAGCGGGTTCGACGCTCAGCTTCACGCTCATGCCACCGAGCGCGCGCCGGCTGGGCGTGGTCATCACTGTCAACTCGAGCGCTGCCACGTATCCGACGATCGACGCCCGGCAGTCGGCGCACGTGTATCTGATGAAGGACCGGCTCCGGCTGGCTGGGGTGCGGCCCGATGCCTGGTGAATACTCGCGATTCCGTGCTGACGCGCGGAGTGCCGGACGCGCGGCACACCACGTCTGCCACTCAGCTTGCAGCAACCGAGGAGGGTGACATGAATTGTTGCGACCAAAAGCCTCCCGCGGATGCGCGAAGACTACTCGTCATCGGAGTGATCATCGGGCTCATCGCTCTCGCGCTGTTCGTTCTTTCGGTCTCCCGTTCCTCTGGCCGCGTCTCGCATCGACACGTGACCACGGGCGCCGGCGCTCCCAGTTATCCGCAACCAGGGGTCGTACGGACACCGGCAAGCTGGCTGGCGGACCTGGCGAGGTGAACGCAGATGGCCTCGGAGCTGAGCATCGAGATCATGAACGAGAGCGCAATGCGCCAGGTCGCGGCGCGCTACGCCGTGCGATGGTCTGCAATGAGCGGATACGACCCCCGCTCCGCGACGTTCAGCTCGATTGGGCTCCGCGTTCAATTGATTGGCAGCGACTCGCACTGGCGATGCCGGGAGCACCGGGCGTGCGACGCCGGCGACGAGATGCTGATCGAGTTGGTGGAGCTTGCGCAATGGTGCGCCCCCGAACGCTGCGGATGGGTCGCGACGAAGGGACAACCGCTGCGCGTCCGATTCCGTCTCTCCGAGAACAGGGCAATGTCCAGCGCCACTGTGGAGATCGAAATC
>JAMPYE010000528.1 GCA_023700825.1 Thermoanaerobaculia bacterium
CGCCATCGCCATCTTCCGCGTCACCCCGTAGGCGATCATGAGCTGCGTCATCAGCGCGGCGACGGCCACCCAACCCATCGCGATGTACGCGTGCGTCCCCACGATCGAGAGGGGCAGCGTGAGGAGATAGATCGACGAGTCGATCGCGTAGAGCCTTGCCATGGTCTTCGGCGCGAGCGCGAGCGCGCGACCCGGGGGAATCATCACGAGGCTGTTGGTAATCGCCAGCGCCGCGCCGCCCAGCGCGTGGATCGCGACGGTCCGGAGCGACGCGACGAACTCGGTGCCGAACTTTCCGCCGAGAAGCTGGTAGAGAAGAGACGCGGCGAGAATCGGGATGCCGTAGGTGTAGAAGAAGCCGAAGATGCGGGCGATCGCGGTCCGGCGTGCCACCGCGTCGGGCGCCTGCCCCACGCTGGGAAGGCGCCCCGCCGCCGCCGCGATCACTCCGATCCAGGCCGACGCGACGGGGCCGAGCAGCGGGAACATCGCGATGTACGCGGTGATCGGGAGCGCTACGGTGACGTCCTTTGCAAGCTCGAACCGCAGCAGCTGGAGCACCGCCGCCGTCAGGCCGAAGAGGAGCGCGAGAATCCAGAAATCGTCCCCGAGCCCCTCGGCAATCCGGAGTGTCGCCGGCCACATCGCGACCGTCGCCCACGCCATCAGCGCGAGACCGATCGTCCCCTGAATGGCGAAGACCGGTTGAATGCCGAGTCTCGGCCGTGGAGTGCCCCGTTCCAGGCTCATCTCTTTTCCAGCGTGCGCAGCTGCGGGAACGATGGTAGCACCGGCCTCCGAGGGCGTCAGCATCACCCCGGTCTCGGATAGAATCGACGTGCCATGGTCGAGCGACGATCCTTTTCAAAGCCCCTTGAACATCCAGCCCCGAGACGGAGCTTTCCGCTACCGACGCTTCACGAGCTCGACGTTCCGTCGCTCGTCGATTCCTGGGCGCACCGGATGTACTACTCGGTCGGTAAGGACGAGTTCACCGCCACGTCGTGGGACGTATACAAGGCGCTCGCTCTCAGCATCCGCGACCGGCTGATGGAGCGCTGGTTCAAGACGCAGAGCGACTACTACGAGAACGACGTCAAGCGGGTCTACTACCTGTCGCTCGAGTTTCTCATGGGGCGCTCGCTCCTCAACAACATCCTGAACCTCGGCGCCTACACGAAGTACAGCCTCGCCCTCGAGCAGGTGGGCTACCGCCTCGAGCATCTCGAGGAGTACGAACGCGACGCCGGGCTCGGCAACGGCGGCCTCGGAAGGCTCGCGGCATGCTTCCTCGAATCGGCCGCGACGATCGGGCTCCCGTTCTACGGCTACGGCATCCGCTACGAGTACGGCATCTTCAACCAGAAGATCGTGGACGGCCAGCAGTTCGAGATGCCGGACAACTGGCTCCGCTACGGCAACCCGTGGGAGGTCGCACGCAACGACGCGCTCTTCCCGGTGAAGTTCTTCGGGCGAATCGAGCACTACAAAGACGAAGACGGTCTCGACCGCGTCCGCTGGGTCGACACGCAGGACGTCTACGCGATGGCCTTCGACACGCCGATCCTCGGGTACAAGAACGAGGTCGTGAACTCTCTGCGCCTCTGGGCCGCGAAGTCGAGCCGCGAGTTCGATCTTTCGAAGTTCAACGCGGGCGACTACGTCCGGGCGGTCGAGGACAAGAACGGCACCGAGAACATTTCGAAGGTTCTCTACCCGCCCGACGACCAGTACGCGGGCAAGGAGCTCCGTCTCAAGCAGCAGTACTTCTTCTCGTCCGCGACGCTGCAGGACGTCATCCGCCGCTTCCTCAAGAAGAAGGGGCGGAAGTGGGACGAGCTTCCCGACAAGGTGGCGATCCAGCTCAACGACACGCACCCGGCGGTGGCGATCCCGGAACTGATGCGCGTGCTCGTCGATGACCACCGGCTCGACTGGAGCTACGCGTGGGACCTGACGCAGTCGGTCTTCGGCTACACGAACCACACGGTGCTGGAAGAGGCGCTCGAGAGCTGGCCGATGGAGTTCTTCGCGCGCCTGCTCCCGCGGCACCAGCAGATCATCGTGGAGATCGACCGAAGGCTGCGCGCGAGCGTCAAGGAGCGGTTTCCCGACGACGAGGCGCGAATCGAGAGGATGTCGATCCTCGACGAGAAGAACCAGCGACTCAAGATGGCGAACCTCGCGATCACCGGCAGCCACGCGGTCAACGGCGTGGCGAAGCTCCACACCGAGATCCTCAAGCACACCACGTTCCGGGATTTCGAGGAGCTCTTCCCCGGCCGCATCACCAACAAGACGAACGGCGTCACGCCCCGGCGCTGGCTCTTCAAGGCCAACCCCGGGCTCTCGGCGCTGATCACCGAGAGCATCGGCACCGGGTGGATCGCCGACCTCGAGCAGCTCACCGAGCTGGAGAAGTTCGTCGAGGACATCTCGTTCCGCGAGCGCTGGCGCGAGGTGAAGCGAGCGAACAAGGTCGCCCTGGCGCACTGGTACAAGCGCGCGCATGGGTTCGACTTCGATCCCGACTCCCTGTTCGACGTGCAGGTGAAGCGGATCCACGAGTACAAGCGCCAGCTGCTCAACGTCCTGCACGTGATCGCGCTCTACCAGCGCATCCGCGACGGCTGGGAGCCGCGGGCGCCCCGCACGGTGATGATCGGCGGCAAGTCGGCGCCGAGCTACGTCGTCGCGAAGCGGATCATTCACCTCGTGAACGTGGTCGGGAAGGTCATTGCCGACGACCCGAAGGTGTCGAAGCACCTGAAGCTCTTCTTCCTGCCGAACTACGGCGTGTCGTGCGCCGAGAAGATCTTCCCCGCGTGCGAGCTCTCCGAGCAGATCTCGACGGCCGGCCTGGAGGCCTCGGGCACCGGGAACATGAAGGCGGCGCTCAACGGCGCGCTGACGATCGGGACGATGGACGGCGCAAACGTGGAGATGTGCGACGCGGTCGGCATCGAGAACATGTTCATCTTCGGCCACACCGCGCCCGAGATCGTCGACCTCCGCAATCGGGGCGCGAGGCCGGAGGAGTTCATCGTCGCGAACCCCGAGCTCGAGTCGGTGATCAGGGAGATCGAGACGGGCGCGATCGAGAAGGCGAACCCCGGAACGTTCCTGCCGATCGCCCAGATGCTCCGCGGCGGCGACAACTATTTCCACTGCGCGGACTTCAGCCTCTACGTTGCCTGCCAGGAGCGGGCGAGCGACCAGTACCTCGACGTCGAGAACTGGACGCGGATGTCGATCCGCAACGTCGCGCGCATGGGGCGCTTCTCGAGCGACCGGACCGTGCGTCAGTACGCCGACGAAATCTGGCGCGTGAAGCCGCTCAAGTTCAGGCGTGGAGAGTGACGATGACGTCGAAGGCAGGGAGACGACACCGTGTGGAGGCGAATCGCCCGTCCACGTTTTTCATCGTCGCGATCGTCGCGGCGCTCTTGCTGCTCGTGGGCGCGTTCATCGGCTTCGTCTCGAAGACTCCCGGCGCGAGGCCCGCGAGCACGACGACGTGGAATGCCGGTCACGGCCAATGTCGCGCAGGCACTCCTGCCTGCGCGCAGCGCG